>JBJHCI010000031.1:0-11371 GCA_050485925.1 Maricaulaceae bacterium | reverse complement strand
GGCTGGAGGTGTCGGCGATGCTCAAGGAAATCGGTGAGCGGCTGAGCTGCCAGATCATCTACAAGACCTCGTTCGACAAGGCGAACCGGACCAGCGCCAATGCCCAGCGCGGTATCGGGCTGGAGGATTCCCTTCCGATCTTTGCCGAAATCCGCGAGACGACGGGCCTGCCTGTCCTGACCGACATCCACACCGCAGAGCAGTGCGCCATCGCCGCCCAGGCGGTCGATGTGCTGCAGATACCGGCCTTCCTGTGCCGTCAGACTGATCTGCTTATCGCGGCGGCCCAGACCGGCCGGGTGATCAATGTGAAGAAGGGCCAGTTCCTGGCGCCCTGGGACATGAAGAACGTCGTCGCCAAGATCACCGGCGCAGGCAATCCGAACGTGCTCGCCTGCGAGCGCGGGGCGAGCTTTGGCTACAACACGCTGGTTTCCGACATGCGCGCGCTTCCGATCATGGCCAGAATCGGTTGCCCGATCGTGTTCGACGCGACCCATTCGGTACAGCAGCCGGGCGGGCAGGGCAGCTCCTCCGGCGGGCAGCGCGAGTTTGTGCCGCATCTGGCCCGCGCAGCGGTCTCCATCGGTGTCGCGGCGGTGTTCATGGAAACCCATCCCGACCCCGATAATGCGCCGTCCGACGGCCCCAACATGATCCCGCTGAAGCATTTTGAGGCGATTGCGGCCGATCTGCTGGAGTTTGACCGCATGGCCAAGTCCCGCCCCGTGATGGCGCTTTAGGCCTCGCATGCAGCGTCAGGAAGCCTCCATCCTCCTCGCCGCGATCGCCGGCAAGCGCGCGCTGGTAATCGGCGATGTGCTGCTGGATGCGTTCGTCTATGGCGAGGTAACGCGCATTTCGCGTGAGGCGCCTGTGCCCATCCTGTCAGAGACGCGCCGCTCGCTGATGCTGGGCGGCGCGGGCAATCTGGTCCGTAATATCGAGAGCCTTGGCGGGACGCCGTCCATCATCACGCTCGCGGGCAATGATGACGCCGGCCAGACCGTGGCCGGCCTGCTGGAAGACTGCGCGCCGGGACGGATCAGCCTGATCCGGCAGGACGGGCGCATCACCCCGGCCAAGACACGCTATGTCTCCGGCTCCCAGCAAATGTTCTGCGTGGACCGCAATCCTGACCTGCCCGCCAGCGAGATGAGCGAAGCTGCCATCGCCGCTGCCGCGCGCGCAGCTATTGCAGACCACGACGTGGTGATCCTTTCTGATTATGGCCGGGGCATGCTGACCCGCGCCGTGTGCAAGGCGGTGATCAAGGCGGCCAACGCTGCCGGCAAGCCGGTCTGTGTTGATCCGCGCGGAGCCGACTATACGCGCTATGATGGGGCCTTCCTGATCAAGCCGAACGCACAGGAACTCAGCGATGAGACCGGGATGCCCGTTCGCAGCGATGAGGACGCCGAGGCAGCCTTGCGGGTGCTGCACGCGCGCCTGACCGCCACTGCCAGCCTGATCGTCACCCGGGGCGGGAAGGGGATGAGCCTCATCTCAGGTGGCGAGGTGATCCATCACCGCTCCCGCCCGCGCTCAGTCTATGACGTGTCGGGTGCCGGTGATACGGCGCTGGCGGCACTGTCGCTCGGCGTCGCGGCAGGTCTTGCGCTTAACGATGCCATGGCGTTGGCGGATCTGGCGGCGGGCACTGCGGTAGGCAAGGCCGGTACCGCCACCGTGTCACCAGAAGAAATTCTCGAGGAAGCCGTGCAGGGTGCGGACGATGCGGACTGGCGCGTGATCTCGCGCGAACAGGCCCGCGATGTGGTCCAGTCCTGGCACCGCGAGGGGCTGAAGGTCGGCTTCACCAATGGCTGCTTTGACATTCTTCATCCCGGCCACCTTTCCGCCCTGCGTCATGCGCGCTCGGTGTGTGACCGGCTGGTGGTGGGGCTCAATAGCGACGCGTCGGTGTCCCGCCTGAAAGGCCCGGAGCGGCCCGTGAACCCCGCCGTCCACCGGGCCGCCATGCTCGCCGCCTTGGAGAGCGTGGACCGGGTGGTGGTGTTTGCCGAAGACACCCCCGAAGATCTGATCCAGACAATCGCGCCGGATGTTCTGGTGAAGGGCGCGGACTACAAGGCTGACGACCTGCCCGGCGCCGCCTTCGTTAAGGCGCGCGGGGGCGCGGTGGTCATTGCGCCGCTACAGCCGGGCTTTTCGACCACAGCTCTGGTCGAAAAGATGAAGCAGGCCAAAGCCTAATAGCATTTTTCTAATCTACCGGGCGAACTGGAACGACTTCCACTTCCTCGGCTTCGGGCAGGTCCGGGGCCCAGCGACGCTCTTCGGCCAGCATCTCGGCGTGGATCGCCAGCCGCCGCTCCGCATCTGCTTCGATATCGGCATAGAACAGGTTGAAGGGTGGCGCGCGACGCACCTCCGCCAGCCGCGATGGACGGCGCAGGGAGCGTGAGCGCGGCTGTTCGATAATCAGCAATCCGTCTTGGCACTGCGCGCCGGTCTGGTTGGCGAGCGGTGAGGGGCGTTCGCCCAGCATCAGGCCTTCAGCCGAGGCTCCGCCCCTGTGCTGACGGGCGAGGGCAGGCTCCCCATCCGCCTGCCAGCTCAGCGGGTTCACGCAGGCCAGCGCCTGACCGCCGCTCAGGGTGAACTCGCCAGCGTCCGCCCAGGTGGAGCTACGCTCGCGCAGCGCTTCGATCCGGGCGATCTCATCCGCGCGGACGGGCGTAAAGGTGACAAGGCAGCGGATCGCGTCCGGCCCGTCACACAGCGGGATGCCGGCCAGCGGCCCGTCAAACAGGGCCTGCGGGACGGGAAACTCGGTAAGATAGGCGGCGGCCAGGCGGGCCAGCAGGTCCTCGTCTTGGGCGACCGTCTCGATCAGCAGGCCGAGACCGTGCAGCGCGCCCTGTTCGGTCCCGGCGATGATGAAGGCCCGCTCCGGCCCGATATCCTCCAGGAACCGGGTGAAGGCCCGCCGCACATCCTCAAAGGCCAGCCGGCGGGCCAGAAGTCCGTCCTCGCGATTGTTCAGGAAGACGTAGAGCGAAGCTGAGCGATAGCGCGGCGCGAAGATCACACCGTGGGGCGCGAAAGGCCCGGCATAGTTGGGCAGGTAGACCCGCTCCAGTCGCTCGCCATGGCTGCGCCGGTCAAAGGGCGCGTTCCAGTGCTCTCCGCCATCATAGAGCGTGGGGTGTATGAAGAAGACCGCCGGTTCATCCGCCTCCAGCGCGGCCAGGAAAGGGCGCACCGCCCAGCTGTCCGCCTGCGCGTAATCGGGCACCGGGGGGGGTTCATAGGTCTGGAAGGGCACGCCCGGATCAAGGAAGGCCGAGTAGATCTGGTCGCGCATGATCCACGCCGCGATGCCCGCCAGCACCAGCACGACCAGGCTGACGGCCAGAACCGTAAGGGTCAGGAATCCGGGGAGTTTGCGGGCTCGGCCCATGAAACATTTCCTCCTTTGCGGATATTACCGCCTGCCGCGCTGGCAGCGTGATCCGAACTTTGCCATCATCGCACCCGGCTGGGTAACCCCTCTTGCCTTCAGGAGTGACAATTTCGTGCTGCGCTGGCTTCGCAACAGTTTTCTGACCGGCATCGTGGTCGCGACCCCGGTCACGGTCACGCTCTGGCTGATCTATGTCTTCGTCACGTTCGTGGACTCTACCATCAAGCCGCTCATCCCGGCCCGTTACAATCCAGAAACCTATCTGCCGTTCGCCCTGCCGGGCATGGGGCTGATCATCGCGGTGCTGGCGCTGACCCTACTGGGTGCGCTGGCGGCTAATATTTTCGGCCGTTCACTGCTGGCGATCGGCGAGCGCATCGTCAACACCGTCCCGCTGATCCGCAATATCTATGGTGCGCTCAAGCAGCTCGTCGAGACGGTGCTCGCAGGCCAGAACAACGCCTTCAAGGAGGTGGTGCTGGTGGAGTTTCCGACCGGTGGAAGTTATGCGGTCGCCTTCGTGGCGTCGCACGGCAAGGGCGCGATCCGACAGTTTGTTGGCAAGGGCAAGGAGGAGGTGATCGGTGTCTTCGTGCCGACAACCCCCAACCCGACATCCGGCTTTCTGATCTTTGTTCCGCGCTCCCGGGCCATGCCGCTTGATATATCGGTCGAGGAGGCGGCCAAGCTCATCATCTCGTTCGGGCTGGTTACACCAGACAAGCTACCGGCAGGCGCCATGCCCGCAGGTGAAACGCTTGATCACGCCGAAGCTGAAGCCAAGGCACGCCAAGCAGCAGGCGAACCGCCCCGCCAGAGCGATTAGCCTGACCGCATCAGCTTCACCCCCTCATCGCGCTCGAAGAGGTAGAGCAGGGTGCGCAGCGCTTCGCCCTTCTCGCCGTCGAACGGGTTTTCACGCGCCGCGATCAGCTTGGCGTAGTCGCTCGCCATGGGTAAGAGGCCCGCATGGGCAGCAAGATCGGCAAAGCGGTAGTCCGGCAGGCCGGACTGGCGCAGGCCCAGCGGATCGCCAGACCCTCTGAGCTTCCAGTCTTCCTCGGCGATGAAGAAGCCGTCATCGCTCTCGCGCATCACCTCAAGGCGGCGCTGCGCGGTCTCGCCCAGTCTGCCGTGATAGATCAACAGGCAGGAGGAGGGCTTGTCGCCGCGCCCCACGCGGCCGCGTAGCTGGTGCAGCTGGGCAAGACCGAAGCGCTCTGCATGTTCGATCACCATGATGGTGGCATCGGGCGCATCCACGCCGACCTCGATCACGGTGGTGGCGACGAGAATATCGATCTCGCCGTTTCGAAACGCATTGGCGATGCGTTCCTTCTCGCGCGCAGGCATCCGGCCATGCAGGAGGCCTATGCGGGCGCGAAGGGCGTTAGAGAGCAGGTGATAGCGTTCTTCTGCTGCTGCAAGGTCGGAGATATCGCTCTCTTCCACCAGCGGGCAGACCCAGTAGGCCCGTTCACCCTTCGCCACAGCCCGTCCCAGGCCTTGAATCACATCGTCCAGCCGCTCGCCGGGAATGACGCGCGTGGTGGGCGGGATGCGTCCTGCGGGTTTCTCATCAAGGCGCGAGACGTCGAGATCGCCATAGACGGCCAAAGTCAGCGTGCGGGGAATGGGCGTTGCGCTCATCACCAGCGTGTCCGGGGCGAGGCCCTTTTCGGCGAGACGCTTCCTGTCTGACACGCCAAAGCGGTGCTGCTCGTCAATCACGACGAGGCCCAGATCATGAAACGCAACCGCCTCCTGAAAGAGGGCATGGGTGCCGCACACCACATGGGCCGAACCGTCCGCGATTGCGCTCGCGATGTCTGCCCGCGCGCGGCCCTTGTCCCGGCCCGTCAGCGTGACGACGCGTATGCCCGCCGCCCCCAGCAGGGGCGTCAGCACGGCGGCATGCTGGCGGGCGAGGATTTCAGTGGGCGCCATCAAAGCGGTCTGCACGCCCGCCTCTGCGGCATGGGCGGCGGCCAGGGCCGCAACGAACGTCTTGCCGGAGCCGACATCACCATGAACGAGGCGCATCATGCGCGTCGCCGCTTCCATGTCGGATTTCGCGGCTTCAAAGGCCCGCATTTGAGCCCCTGTTGGCGCGAAGGGTGCGGCAGCAATGACAGCCTGCACCTTCTCGCCCGTTCCGGTGAGCGTGCGGCCCTTGCGGGCGCGGCGGCTGGCGCGGGCAAGTTTCAGGGCGAGCTGATGGGCCAATAGCTCATCAAAAGCGAGCCGGGTGCGCGCGAGATTGCCGGGTTCCAGATCGGCGGCGGAGCGCGGGGCGTGCACCGCCTCGATAGCGGCCCTCCAGAGGGGCCAGGAGGCCGCTTCAGGCATTTCCACGTCTCGCCACTCCGGCAGGTCAGGAACGCGCTCCAGCGCGGCTCTGACGGCCTTTCTGGCGGTGTTGGCGGTCAGCCCTGCGGTGAGCGGGTAGACGGGCTGGATGAGATCATCGGCGCTGATCTCGCCGGGTTTGGCCACCAGGTCCGGGTGGACGATCTGGATTTCAGAGCCGAACCTTTCCGCCTTGCCCGACACGATGCGCTTCTCGCCGGGCGGCAAAGTGCGCATCAGATAGTCCTTGCGGGCATGGAAGAAGACCAGATGGAGAAAGCCCGTCTCGTCGCTCGCACGCACCTTGTAGGGCTGTTTCAAGCTCGCGCCGGGCACATGCGCCTCGATGGTCACCTCCAGCGTCACCAGCCCCGCCGCGCCGCCCATGCCGCACTCAGCCACACCCACCCGGCGCGAGCGGTCCACAATCCCGGTGGGCAAGGTAAAGACGGCATCCTTCACGCGCCCGCCGCCAAACACCTTCTCCAGCAATGCCGCCAGCTTCGGCCCGACCCCGGCAAGGCTCGTCAGATCGGCAAACAGGGGAAAGAGGGACTCAGGGCGCATGGGGGTAGTTTCGCGCGCGGGGCAGGCTGAGGGAAGGGTGGATGGATGCCCGCATGTAATCCTCCGGCGGCGGAGCATTTCCTTTTTTGTCGACGGCCCCGATATATCTGCCAAAATGGCTTATGCACTGGCTTTCCGCGCACAATCGTTCCGAATTTTTGGCGTGCCCGCAACTAATTCGCTTCGACTACGCGAAGGGCCGCGACGGCTTTGAACCCACCCTCCTAATCAAGGGTAGCACCGTCCTACTGAAATACATCGTGCTCGGCGCGCGGATGCAGCTTGCGTTCGCGATGTGCGACGGGCGCCTACTTTATGCTTTAAAGGTTTGTGACGACGGCGACGATGGCGGCATTCTTTGGTCGGTCGCGGAGCGCGAAGAGGAGTTGAACGCCGTTCGCGGCTTGACGCGGGGCGAACCGCTTGTGGCGTTTCTGTTCAATGAACTTGCCGTTAATGTCGGTTGGAACGACTTGCCAGTTCCTGACGCATTGGACCGCCTATTAGCAGGTGCAGATGGTCCGGCGCTAGGTCGGTTCGACCATGACGGAATGGTTGCGACGGTTGGCCCGATGATTGACCGGCTTCGTAAGTCCGGCGCGAACAACGACGAATGGTGGGTGTCAGAAGTCGGTGGAAAGTCCGATTGGAAAGCTGTCCATAATAACTTCATCACGGCGGGCGCTTCGTCCAGCCTCATACATCTGTTCGATGATGACGAGGGAAATCAGCAAGAACAGCTTGGCGTTTGGCTGACCGACCGCCTTCAGCCTTCCGGTGCCTACCACAGCCCACAAGTTCCGAAGGGAAACGGAACGAGGGAATTAACTGATATTCTGCTGAGCCACGAGTTTGGCGCGGTGTTGATTGAATCCAAAACGCTTTCGATTTTAACGCGCGAACGATTGCCAGACAGGGAGAAGCTAACACGAGATGTTTTAGCTCACATTGACAAAGCCTTTAGTCAACTGCGCGGTGCCATCCGGGCACTTAAATCTGACGTCCCGGTAACAAATTTGAAGGGTGATCTGCTATCAGTGGAACGGGAAAAGCCTGCCCACGCTATTGTTCTCATCCCCGATTTGGAACTTGTCGAAGACCATGACGCCTTTGGCCTAGAGTTCATGCGCGATTTCATGGCCGCGACTGGTGGCTTTGCGCACCTGCTGGACATTTCGGAGTTGCTTCGGGTAGTGCAAGCCGCCGAAAAGATTGCGGCGCAGGGTACAACAATTACGCTCATGATGGCATTCGACTCATACCTTGTTGAGCGCGCCGAAATTGCCGCCAACAAAGGCACACTATGCATTGAGGTGCTGTTGCGCTTTGTCGATGGCGCTGAGGAAGTAGTAAATTAGGAGTCAAGGCGCGCCTGAAACCACGCTTTGCCTCATCGCCTCCGCCCGCTATATCCCGCGCCATGAGCGATGATCCGTTTTCCGATCCGAACCCCGTCATCAATGCGGGCGACCGCAAGAAGCGTCTGACCTTCCGCGCATGGCGGCGCGGCTTCAAGGAGGCCGATCTGATCATGGGCCGGTTCGCCGAGGCGCGCCTTGAGGGGTTGAGCGCGGCTGAGCTGGACGAGTTCGAGCGCCTGCTCGACGCGCCGGACACGGAAGTCTATGCGTGGATCACGGGCAGGGCGGAGACGCCAGCCAATTATGACGGCCCCGTGCTGGATGCGCTGAAGAACTTCCGCTTCGAGGCCAGCGTCAGCGACGGTCCGGGGGAATAGTTTACTCTCGTTTCACCGGCGCAAGCCGGTGCCCAGACTTCTTTTTGGGTGCTCCGCACATCCGTGCGTCGCTCCTCGCTAAGGCTGCGGACGCGCGGTCGCGCTTGCGGGCCACTTTGCGGCCCGTTAGGCCAAAGGCGGCCCGCGACTTTTCGCGGAACATCGCAGCCCGGATGGGCTGCGGAACCAGAAACTGGGTCCCGACTTTCGTCGGGAAAACGAAAATAGAGCATTTGGACCTGCAAGAGGGCGGCAAAACCCTCCTGCGGGCATAGACCTATGGGAAGGCGCGAAACATTGACCGATCTGAACCGCATTGCCACCGCGCCGGGAAGCCTTGCCGTATGCGGCGCGCCGGAAGGGTTTGACGCGCTGGTCTTCTGCGATGCGGCGCGCCTGCGCGGCGGGATCAATGTGTTCATCGCCTCCGATGAAGTGCGCGCGCTGGCCTTTGCCGAAGCCTGCGCCTTCTTCGCGCCGGACCTGGCGCGAGTGCGCCTGCCTGCGTGGGACTGCCAGCCCTATGACCGGATCAGCCCCAGCCCGCGCACAGCCGCGCGCCGGGCCGGCGTGCTGCACCGGCTGGCGCACTGGAACGGCGAGAAGGACGGCACGCTGATCCTGATAGCCACCGTGAACGGCGTGCTGCAACGCGTCGCGCCGCGCATCGTGATGGCGGGTGCCGGGGTGGAGGCAAAGGCCGGCGCAATTGTCGATGCCGAAGCCATCAAGGCCTATCTCGGCGCCAATGGCTATGCGCGCACCGCCACGGTGACCGAGCGCGGAGATTTTGCCGTGCGCGGCGGGGTTATCGACGTCTTCCCCGCCAATGCCGAGGAGCCGGTGCGGCTCGATTTCTTCGGCGATACGCTGGAGAGCGTGCGCAGCTTTGATCCGGAAACCCAGCGTACCACGAAGCAGCTGAAATCAGTGAGCTTTACGCCTGTCAGCGAAATCCTGATCGATGAGGCCAGCATTTCACGTTTCCGGGCCGGTTTCCTGCGCCGGTTTGGCGGCGCGGTGTCCGGCGATCCGGTCTATGACGCGGTAAGCGCCGGTGCACGCCCGCAAGGGGCCGAGCACTGGCTGCCGCTCTTTCATGAAGCCATGGAAACCGTGTTCGACTATGTGGGTGAGGGCGCACTGATCGCCTATGACCCACTGACACGCGACGCGGTCGAGGAGCGCCTCGCCCAGGTTGCCGATTACTATCAGGCCCGCCAGGACGCAGCCGCTGCCTCGACGGGGAAGGGCGCGTTTGCTGCGCCGGTCTATCGCGCGCTGGAGCCCGAAGCGCTCTATCTGACGGGTGAGGAGTGGGAAGCTCTGCTCTCCCGCCATACCACACGCCGCTACACCGCGATGAATGAGCCGGGCGATCAGGTCGTCACGCTGTCAGGACGGATCGGGCGCAGCTTTGCGGCTGAACGCCAGGCTGGCCACAACGTGTTCGAGGCCGCGCGCGAGCATATCTCAGCGCTGCGCCAATCCGGGCGGTGCGTATTGATCGCGGGCTGGAGCGAGGGCGCGTCAGACCGTCTTGGCAGCGTGCTGGGCGAGCATGGCCTCTCACCCATCCAGCCTGCCGCAGACTGGAAAGCGGTCGGGGCGCTGGCGAAAAACGCCATCGGACGGATCGTCCTGCCGCTGGAGCGCGGTTTCGAGACCGAAAGCCTCGCCATCGTGTCCGAACAGGACATTCTGGGCGACCGCCTGGCCAAGCGGGCCAAGCGCCGCAAGAACGCCGATGTGATCGCGGAGGCAGGCAGCCTGTCGCCGGGTGACCTCGTGATTCATGCCGATCACGGGCTGGGCCGCTATATGGGCCTGAAGACGCTGACCGTGCAGGACGCGCCGCATGACTGCCTGGAGCTGGAATATGCCGGCGAGTCCCGGCTGTTCCTGCCGGTGGAAAATATCGAACTGCTCTCGCGCTATGGCAATGACAGCGAGACCGCGCAGCTGGACCGGCTCGGTGGCGTGGCCTGGCAGGCCCGCAAGGCCAAAGCCAAGAAGCGTCTGCGCGATATGGCCGATGAGCTGATCCGCATCGCGGCGGCGCGCAATGCCCGCGAAGGCGCGGTGATCGAACCGCCGTCCGGCCTGTATGACGAGTTTGCCGCCCGCTTCCCCTTTGCAGAGACCGAAGATCAGCTGGCCGCCATTGAGGACGTGTTCGGCGATCTGGCGCGCGGACGCCCCATGGACCGGCTGATCTGCGGCGATGTGGGCTTTGGCAAGACCGAAGTTGCCCTGCGCGCGGCCTTCATCACCGCGATGAGCGGCAAGCAGGTGGCGGTTGTCGCCCCGACAACGCTTCTCGCCCGCCAGCACTTCAACACCTTCTCCGAGAGGTTCAAGGGCTGGCCGGTCAAGGTGCGCCAGCTCTCGCGCCTCGTACCCGCCAAGCAGGCCACCGAGACCCGCAAGGAGCTGGAGGAGGGGCGCTGCGAGGTCGTGGTCGGCACCCACGCCCTGCTGGCGAAGACGGTGAAATTCGCCGATCTCGGCCTGCTGGTCGTGGATGAGGAGCAGCATTTCGGGGTGAAGCACAAGGAGCGCCTGAAAGAGCTGCGCACCGATGTGCATGTGCTGACCCTTACCGCCACGCCCATCCCGCGTACGCTGCAGCTGGCGATGAGCGGGATACGCGATCTCTCCATCATTGCCACGCCGCCGGTGGACCGGTTGGCGGTCCGCACCTATGTCGCCCCGTTTGATCCGGTGACGGTGCGCGAGGCGCTTCTGCGCGAGAAATACCGGGGCGGGCAGAGCTTCTTCGTGGTGCCCCGCATCGCGGACCTCGAGGAGACAGGAGAATTTCTGCGCGAGAGTGTACCGGAGGTCAGTTTCGCCACTGCCCACGGGCAGATGGCGGCCAGTGCGCTGGAAGACATCATGACCGCCTTCTATGAGGGCCGGTACGACGTGTTGCTTTCCACCACGATCGTGGAATCCGGCATCGACATCCCGACCGCGAACACGCTGGTGGTTCACCGCTCAGACAGGTTCGGCCTTGCCCAGCTTTATCAGCTGCGCGGCCGGGTAGGGCGCTCCAAGGCGCGTGCCTACGCTTATCTGACGACGCCTGCCCGCGAGAAGATCACCGAAGGCGCGGAGAAGCGCCTGAAAGTCCTGCAATCGCTTGATAGCCTCGGCGCGGGCTTCACGCTCGCGAGCCACGATCTCGATCTGCGCGGCGGCGGCAATCTCCTCGGCGAGGAGCAGTCCGGCCATATCAGGGATGTGGGCGTGGAGCTCTATCAGGCCATGCTGGAGGAGGCGGT
>JBJHCI010000030.1:0-11448 GCA_050485925.1 Maricaulaceae bacterium | reverse complement strand
CAGGCCCTGTGGTCGTCCACGATGTCGGCGACAATGGTGCGCGGGGCGAGAGCGTCGAGAATAGGCTCGATGAAGCTGTTGCGCGGATAGGCCCAGAAGACCGCGCTGGCGATATCAATCCCTTCATCGTCCAGCAGGGTGCGCACATCTGCGGTGATCGCGTCCGCCAGTGCGCCATTTTCGGCGGCGGCATCACGCGGCACATAGATCAGCGGGCGCATGGCGAGCTTGCCGGTATCGTGCAAGCCTATCAGCTTTTCCATCGTCCGGATGTACAGAAGTCGGTCCTGATCGCCGGGGTGACCTTGATCGCGCCAGCCGACAAGCTGGTTCCGGGAGACCGGCGCGTCCAGGACAAGCACTCGGCGCACATCTTTACGCGAAGCGAGATAGCGGGCCGTCATCTCGTGGCGGCGGCCATAAAGCGTCGTGTCATTCTGCTTCCAGAACATCACCACATCACGCCCTGCGCCTTTGACGCGCGGTCGCGCCGGAGCGCGCACACCCAGCACATGCCGTTCCGTCCTGGCGAGTCGCGATGCGAGGCCAGCGGCGCGGGGTTTACGCCGGGAGTGCGCCAGCCGGGCGAGCAGTGGCCGCAGCGCATCCGCCGCCGCGCCATAGCTATACTGGTCAAGGAAGGTCTGCCTTGCCGCATCCTGCTCAGCCGCTGCGGGGCGGTTTGCAAGACATTGTTCCAGCGCCGTTTTCAGTCCATCCGGCTGGAAGGGTATGGCCAGTCGGGCATCGATCAGATCCTGCAGTGGTGGTGTCGGTGTGACCAGCAGGGGCAGGCCCGCCGCGATGGCATCAATAGCCTTGGCGGGCAGCTGATAGCGGGAAACCGGGTGATCAAGATCCTGCGGCAGAGCGACTGCATCACCAACCGCCAGGACCGAGGGCAGGGCGGAGAAGGGCTGGTTGGGCAGTTGCACGCACCGCCCCCTTGAGAGCCGTTCCAACTCGGCGGTGACCGATCTGTCCGGCGCGGTTCCCACCACCACGAGGCATACGTCCGGATCGTCCATTTCCCCGACCGCGCGGGCAAGCGCACCAAGGCCCTTGTGCAGGCGCGGCGTGCCGAAAAACAGCACCGCTTTCGCATTTTCCGGAATACCGAGCCGCTGGCGCATGTCGCGCCGGTTCGGTCGGTTGGCGGGATCGAACACCGTCTCGTCGCGTACATGGGGCAGCAAGGTGCCGCCATGTCGCGCCTGCAGCGCGCTGTTGGAGACCAACAGGCTGTCGGCCTTGCCGGCGAGCGTCTCGCACAGCCGGGTCCAGCGCGCTTCATAGGGCTCGGTGGCATCCGCCCAGCTTCCGCGCTCCAGCGCTTCCACCTCTTCCAGGGTGAGCGGGGTGCCGTCGGCGAAGAAGCTGAGCTCGTGATCGTCAATATCCACGATCAGCGGACAGCCGGCCGTCTCGCTTATCTGCAGGCCGAGCTGCAGCGAGGGCAGGCGCGGCTTGCACGCGATCACGATGTCCGGCCGCACGCGCCGGGCGAGGGTTTCGGCGGCGGCGATGAAGTCCGGCATCGTCTTGCCCGGTATCGTTATTACCGGCAGGCGGGACTGCTCCAGTGGCTCCCAGACCGATGTGCCATAACGCTCGAACTGGAAGCCGGCGAGCGTCACATGCTCGACCACCCGGTCGAGCACCTCGGCCAGCATATAGGCCCGGCCGACAGGATTGTGACCCACATCCCAGGCAATCACGAGCACGTTCAGGGGCAGGGCGGGCCGGCGCGGCAATCCGGGGGGCTGGAGGGCGGCCGGCAGCCTGGCGCTGGCGGCCGGCACCGGGTTCCCGCGCGGATTGCGGCCCTCCTGCCGCCCGGTCTGCACATAGTGCACAAGCGGATTTTCCAGCCGCGCGGCCACGTCCGGACTGGCGGCCAGATAGCCGCGCGTGGAGAAATCCGGTCCCGGATCGCGCCCCTCCTCTGCACCGGTCTGGAGATAGTGGATCAGCGGGTTGAGACCCGCTTCCGCAACGTCCTGATACTGGTCCAGATACCAACGCGCGTCGAAATGGGGTGAGGGCGCGCGCCCCTCCTTCCCGCCTGAAACAAGGAAATGTTCCAGCGGGTTGATCCCGCTCCGCGCGATATCGGGGTTTTTCTCCAGATACCATTGCGTGGAGAAGAGCGGGTGGGGATCAAGGCCTGCCTTCGCGCCAGCGCCCAGATAGTGCTCCAGCGGGTTTGCGGCCGCCGCGTCGCCGAGGCCCGCTCCCGCAGCCTGATCGAGATAGTGGCGGGCGCTGAAGAGTATGTGCGGATCGCGCCCCTCCGCCGCGCCCTGCAGCACGTAATGATGAAGCGGGGGCAGGGCGCTCAGTGCCACATCACTATAGCGCGCGCCGTACCAGGGCGCGTCAAACACCGGCGAGGCGAGCGTCAGCGGGGCGCGGCGCGCCACGGCCCGCCGCCGCAATACCCCCCCGACCGGATTGCGGGTGAGGCGGCGCAGGCGCTGCAGCAAACGCCAGCCTTTCGAGGCCATCACGCCGTCGGCCAGCGCGCGCGTACGCGCCAGCTCCGCGGCGAGCCGGGCCCGCTCGCGCGCGGTCTGCTGCAGCACGCTTTCCATCTTGTGCAGGCGCAACTCGGCGCTGTGACGGTCCCCGCTTGCCGTGAGAAGCGCACTCTGGCTGTCGGCCAGCTTCTGCTGTGTCCGGCGCAGTTCGGATTCAACCTGCTGGCGGGCGGCGCGCTGCACGGCCTGATCGGCGCGCGCCTTGTCCCGCTCCGCTTCCGCCTTCCGACGGGCCTCGGCCTGCCGGTCACGTTCGCGTGCGCGCCGGGCTGTCTCGGCCTCGCTGGCCTTCAGGCGTGTTTCCAGCGTGATATAGCCGTTCCAGTCGGCCTCGAACTCGCGCAGCAATGTGTGGGTGTGCGCCCCGAGATCCGGCGCGGGCGGGGCGGGGCCGCCATCCGCCGCCTTCTCCAGCGCCTGCCAGAGAGCCACCTGGGATGGTTCCAGCCGCCAGTCCTCCTGCCCGCCGCCCTCGCTATTATGGTGCAGGGCGGGGTCTATGGCGGCGATGCCCGCGGCGATGTCCAGCGGCCCGGTGCCTCTGGCTTCCAGCGCCGCGCCCAGCCGGGAGAGCGTGGCTTCCGGCGTGGCCATCAGCGCGTGATAGGACAGGAATATCCGCTCCAGCGCCTGCGAATGGGCCAGGGCCTGCGCCATATAGGCTTCCCACAGGGCAAGACCGGCCTGCATGGGAAAGCCGTTGCGGTGACGCAGGGACAGGGCGATCTCGGCCGGATGACGCACCACGATCACGGCCAGCGCGCGCGGCATGTGCTCCAGAAAGGCCGGGGCCAGCACGCACAGGCGCGGCTCCTTCAGGGCCCAGCTGCCCTGCCGGTCCAGCTGGCGGACCAGCGTGGCAATGCTCTTGCGCTCGGCCTGCAGGGTGCGTGTATCGGCGTGCGCCAGATCAAAGCGCGACACCTTCCACCAGTCCGCGCCGGACTGGTGGAGCAGCGAATCACAGATGCGCCGCACATCGCGCCGTTCGAAAAAGCCTTTCGGGTTTTCCCAGTTGGCTTCGGTCAGCTCATCTTCGCCGCCGGTGAAAATCCCCATGCGGGCGAGCGCGCCGGTCAGGGCCGACGTGCCCGAGCGATGCATGCCCAGCACCAGGATCTGCCGCCCGGCGGGGCGGGTGCCGGTGGCCGCAGCCGGCAGGGGCTTGCCGCTGGTCCTGCCTGCCGCGTCCTTGCTCATGAAGCTGTCCCGCCCGCACTCAAGTGTTCTGGCCCTAAGTCCAGCCCGATTAACAGATAATCAGCGGGCCGTCACGCGAAGCGGTGCCGGCCGGGGGCGAAAGTGCGCTTCCGGCCGGGATATTGCGGCAAGTTGCCGATTACTCTCGGTTTTCGCTTTCGGCCCGCGCGGCGAGCAGGTCAAGAAGCTCCAGTTCCAGCTTGGCTGCTGTCTGGCTTATCTCATGACCGACACCGTCATTGATCTCATCGCCCAGCGCGGTCATCTTCGCGCCCGCTTCGCTGCGATAGAAGGCGAGCATGGCCTCCAGCTCTTCTTCGGTGAACAGGCGCGCATACACGCGTGCCATTGCCGTGAACAAGGCATCGGCATGACCGGCCACACGCGCGCGCGCCTCGGCGTCCAGCAATTCGGCGGTTGCCTCGGTCGAACCGTCAATCTCGATGCTGCGCCGCCGTGCCTGATCGGCCGCCGTGGCCGTGGCGCTGCTGATGAGTATGGCTTCGAATCGGTCGCGCAGGTCAGGCGGGCCGGTCAGTATGACCAGCTCTTGTGCAAGGCGCTGACGTTCCTCTGATACGGGAACAGGGGCGTTGCTCTCGGGCGCTTCCTGAGAGGCCTCAGCGGTGTTCCGGGCATCGCCGGTACACGCCGCGACCAGACACGCGCCCGCAAGGAGCGCTGCAAACCGGAAAACGTGACGCATAATAAGATCGTCTCCTTAACGCAGACAATAGTGATACGGAACGGATTGGGTTTGATCGCACGGACCGTCGGCTGCTGTTCCGGCGGCGGTTTTCGCCTAGCAAACCCGTGCTCGGTTTGCAAACCGGTTTGGAAGGATGGATTAACCTTTGATTCTCCTTGTGCGACCGGTTTCCTGCGCCAAAAAAACTGACAAGTTGTGACATATGCGCCACGAACCCTGAATCCGGGGCTCGCGGCACGGAAAATAGGGCCAAATTGTGCCTTTTTCCGATTGACGCCCGATGGGCAAGGCGGTTAAGTGCACCCGTTCGGCGCTCTTTTTTGGACTGAGGGGGCGTCCAAACTGGTGCTCTGCAGGCACCCGTGTCTTCGTTAGGCCATTGCGCCGGACGGCCATGGCTGTAACCTAACCTAAGGGGGAACCCTGATTATGAAACTGTCTCATCTTCTTGCTGGCGTTGCTGCTGCTGCCGTACTCGGTGGCGCTGCTTCTGCGCAGTACACTCAAAACTCCGCCTACGGCGCTGCTGCGACTACATCGGCGACCAACAACAATATCGCCACCCGCTATTTCGTGGCGAGCGAGCTTGATCTGAGTGCCGCGGCTCTTACGGCCAATGGTTCGCTGACGGTTGACGCCAGTGCCGCTGGTGCGTGGGCTGGTCTGGGTTCTGCCCGTCTGACGGTCAGCGCGCCGGGCGGTGCGTTCAATGTCAGCGTGGCTAACGGTGACCTCACCGGTGGTGGCGCTGCTGCCGCTGGCTGTCAGGCTGCTGACATCGCGGTGACCGCTGGTGGCGGCGCGGGCGACAGCTCGGTTACCTTCACCATTCAGGACATCGGTGCGTGCGACGATCAGCTGAACTTCGCTGCGACCCCGATCGTGCTGAACGGCAACACGCTGAACCTTAACACCTCGCTGGTGCGTATCGCCAATGGCGCTGGTATTGACGGCGGTGCCGGCACCACGAACGGCACGCTCGGTGCGTTCATCCAGCGCGTCGCTGGTGTGCGTGTGGCCTCTACAGCGGCTGCGCCGACCCGTACGGCTCTTCTGCCGGGCTATGCCGCGCTGAACAACGCCGGTATCGGCTCGGCGAATTTCCGCCGCGGTCTGAACCTGGTGTCTGTGGCTGGCGTACCGACCGAAGTGACGGTGAACGAAGACCTCGCTGGCACCCAGGTTACGGGCGGTAATCTGAACTCGGCCACGCTGGCGGTGAATTTCGGTGACACGACCGGCTTCAACCTCGCCAACGTCACCCTCGGCGGTAGCGCCGCGGGCACCGTTGCCGGCGACACGAAAACCTTCAACACCCTGGCCACCCTGCAGGCGGCCGGTGCTGCTGGCGCTGGTGGTACTGACTCGGCAGTTGTTGCGGCGTACTCCACGCCGGCGGGTGGTATCCGTGAGCAAGCCATCACGGCGACCAACACCGTGGGCTTCACCGGTGCGTCCAACATGACCGGTGGTTCGAACAGCTTCACGCTGGCCAACATCATCCGTGCTGGCACCACCTCGGCGACCTTCCGCTGGGTGGGTGACGGTAATGGTGTGAACCGCTCCGTGTTCCGTCACACCGGCTTTGGTGCAACCGTTCCGACGATCCGTGTCATCGTGGCCAACTCCTCGGCTGACGACGCGTTCGACGGCGAATACACCATTCCGTCGGGCACCCTGACCGCGTCTGCTGGTGGTGAAATCGTCACCAATTCCGACACGCTCCGCGGCATCGTGGGTGACTTCGGTCGTGCCGACATCACCTTCTTCTTCGAAGGCACCGGCATCCGTACCGAGCGCTTCGTCCAAACGGGCGGTGGTGCTCTGGCCGCGGGTCCGGAAGACTAAGCATAATTTTCCGCCTCGGCGGGAGATGGGAAAGGGCGGCTTCGGCCGCCCTTTCTTTTTGGCGTATACGGGGTCCGATGGCTGTCGGGTGGCCAGCGCTTCCATGTCGCGCCCCTTTGCGCCTCGCCGGCCCCGCCGCCCGTCTGCGCGCGCTGGCCCGGTGCCTCTGGCCTTGTCTGGCGTAATCGGTCAGGCTGTGGCATGAGGATGGCCCGCAAGGCGGACAGGTTAGGCCGGTCCGGCCTTGACCGTCCGCCATGGCCAGCGAGGGGATATCACGACCATGGATCACCGCCGTATCGGGGAGATCCTCCTTGAAGAGGGCGCGCTGTCTCAGCGCGATATAGACGCCGCGCTGCGCTATCAGAAAGAGGTGGGCGGGCTGTTCGGCCAGGCGCTCCTGCGCCTTGGGGCGGTGTCCGAAGAGGGGCTGCTGGCCGCCCTGTCGCGCCAGCTGGGCCTACCGCTGATCACTTCCGCCGACCTGCCCGGCGAGAGCGCCCCGTTTCTCGACGCCGCCTCCACGCTCGGCCTGTCCCTGCGCTGGCTGCTCACCCATGACTGTGTGATCTGGTTCGATGGCGGGACGGAGGATGGGCGCGTGCTTAACGTGCTCGCGCGCAATCCGATGGAGCCGCCTTTGCAGGAGGGGATTGCGCGGGCCTGGACCGGGCCGGCCGTGTTTCATCTGGGCTCCAACCGTGTGCTCGATTCGGCGCTGGCCCTGGCGCGCGCGAAAGGCTCTGCCGATGCCTATGAGGGCGACGACGCGGCGCGCCTGCGCGAGCTGGCCGAAGAGGCCCCTGTCATCGATTTCGTCAATGGCGTGTTCGAGGATGCGCTGCGCCAGCGGGCCTCCGACATCCATGTCGAGCCGTTCGAGCATCATTTCCAGATACGCTTCCGCATTGATGGCGTGCTGCGCGAGGTGCAGTCCCTGCCGCGCACCCGCTTTGATGCCGTCGCCAGCCGGGTGAAGCTGCTTTCGGGCATGGATATTGCCGAGCGCCGCCTGCCGCAGGACGGGCGCCAGTCCGTACGCTTTGCCGGGCAGGATATTGATCTGCGCGTCTCCTCCCTGCCGGGGGCGTGGGGCGAATCGCTTGTGCTGCGCCTGCTGCGCAAGCAGCAGAGCCTGCCGAGCCTTGCCGGGCTGGGGCTGGAGGATCGGGGCATGGGCGTGTTCCAGCAATTGCTGGAAGAGCGCAATGGCGTCATCCTCGTCACCGGGCCTACCGGCTCGGGCAAGTCCACCACGCTCTATCGCGGGCTGGAACTGGTCAATGATGGCGCGCGCAAGATCATCACCATCGAGGACCCGGTCGAGTACGATATCGAGGGCGTGACTCAGGTGCAGGCGCGCGCCGATATCGGCTATACTTTCGCGCGCGGCCTGCGGGCGATCCTGCGCCAGGATCCCGATGTCATCATGATCGGCGAGATACGCGATGGCGAGACAGCCTCCATCGCCATTCAGGCCGCGCTGACCGGCCACCTGGTCTTTTCCACCCTGCACACCAATTCGGCCCTGTCGGCCGTCGAGCGTCTGGTCGATCTCGGCGTGGAACCTTTCCTCGTCTCCGCCTCCCTGCGCGGGGTGATGGGCCAGCGCCTTGTGCGCCGGCTGTGCTCTCATTGCGCCCGCCCTGCCGGGCCCGATGTGCAGGCCGAGGGCCGTTCCCGTCTGGCCGCTGCCCGCTCCGCCGGCGCGGCCCTGCCCGAAGGGCTGGAGGGCGCGGTGTGGATGGAGGCTGCCGGATGCACCCATTGCGCCGGGCAGGGCTATTCGGGGCGCGTTGCCGTCTATGAGGTGGCCCGCCTGACCCAGTCCATGCGCGAGGCGGTCAATCATCATGCCAGCGAGAATGAGCTGCTGGCCGCGGCACGCGCGGACGGGTATCTGACCATGTATGAGGACGCGCTCGTCAAGGCGGCGCGCGCACAGACCTCGCTGGAAGAGGTGCTGCGCGTGTTCGGTGCCGCAGCCAGCGCGCGCGCCTCGCTGCGCAGCACGGCCGTCTAGGGCTGTCAGGAAGGACCCGTTCATGGCGACATTCCGCTACAGGGGACTGGATGAGGCCGGCCTGACCGTTCAGGGCCGGATCACCGCCGCCGACAGCGTGGACGCCCAGCGCCAGCTGGAGGCTCAGTCCATCGCCGCCTTCGAGCTGAAGGAAACCGGCGCCGAAGAGCGCAAATACGCCCGTAACAAGGCCCGCCCGGCGGACCGTCAGCGTTTCATCCGCCAGCTCGCCGTGCTGATCCGGGCGGGTACGCCGCTCCTGTCGGCGGTGGACTCCATCGTGTCGGAGGAACCCTGCCGGGAACTCGCGATGGAGGGAGAGAATATCCGCCGGGATCTGCGCTCGGGCACGCGCCTGTCCGAGGCGATGCGGCGACACATGCCGCGCCTGCCGGCTTATGCTCCGCGCCTCATTGAGCTGGGCGAGACTACCGGCCAACAGGCCCGTGCGCTCAACGATATCGCCGCGCAGATGGAACAGGACCTCAAGGCCGCCGCAGAGATACGCAATGCGCTGGCTTATCCCGCCTTCCTCGCCGTGGCGGGCGTGTGTGCCATCACCTTCATTTTCATGTTCGTGGTGCCGCGCTTTGCTGCGCTTATCGGCGATGACCGCTCGGCCATGCCGGCTTTCTCGCGCTGGCTGATCGAGACCAGCTTGCTGCTACGCGACAACGTGCCGATGGTCCTCGCCGTTATCGCGGCCCTTGTGGTGCTGGGCGTGATGATTTCGCGCAATGCGCAGGCCCGTGCCGCGATAGCGGCCGGTCTTGAGGCCCTGCCCGTGGTCGGCGATTTCCTGCGTGCATCCGACACGGCGCGCTGGGCCCGGATCAGCGGTACCGCGCTCTCCGGCGGCGCGCACCTGATCGATGCGCTGGTGCTTGCCGAGGCGTCGGTCAGCTCGCGCAAGCGCCGGCTTGCACTCACCGAGGCACGCCGGGCCATCCGGGCGGGCGAGGCGATCGATACCGCCTTGCGAACCCATACCGATTTCGATGCGATGAGCCTTAATCTGATCAAGACGGGGCGTACCGCCGCCAGTCTTGATGAAATGCTGCTTTTCCTGGCCAGTATTCACGAGGAGGACGCCCGCAACCGCGCCCGGCGGGTGACGTCACTGGCCGAGCCCCTGGCCATCCTCTTCATTGCCGGTGTCATCGGGGCGATCGTGGTCGGCCTGGTTCTGGCGATGACCAGTATTTACGATATCGCGCTCTAGCTCCGCCAGCGTTCAACGGGCTTGCCGTTAAGGCCCAGCGGAGCATCCGCTGGTGGCAGACGGGTCTCGTTCTTCGCGATGAGTGCCCATTTCGCCCCGGGATGGTGCCAGTCGATATCACGCCAGATAAGACCGTGCCCGGCACTCTTCTCCGCCAGCCAGGCTGGTGGATAATTGACATTCTGCGGGTAGGTCCATGCCTCCTGGGGCACAGTGTCGTCCTTGGAGTTGGGCAGATAGCTCAGCATCACCACGCCGTCCGGTTTCAACGCGCCAGCGGCACTTTTCAGGAAGGCCAGCGTATTGTCCGCTCCCGAATGGGTGATCACAGACTGGGCCATGATAAAGTCGAACTGCTCGCCAAACACACCGCAATCGAACCGCGCATCGGTGGAGAAGCGGGGGCGCTTTACGCGTTCAACATCCTTGCCCGTTTCGTGGCGCAGCCCCTCTTCCATCAGCCAGCCATTCGGATCGATGCCGAAATAGCAGCCCGGATTGAGGAAAGGGATGAGCACGCGGCCGAGGCGCAGCGATCCGCACCCGAAATCAAGAACCCGGTCCGTTTCTTCCAGACCCAGAGCATGCAGCAGATTGATCTGCAACAGGGCAAGCAGGCCGAAGCGTTGGGGAGGGCCGACATAGGCGCGGTAATGGTCGTCACCGGCCTTGAGCTGGCTGATATCGGTAGCAGCAGAGTCTGCCACCGCCCGGCGTCCGAACCGCCAGCGCATCACCGACTGCAGCATAAGCTATCCTCCCGTTTCCCGGCTTATGCTATAACCGAGGCCTGAACCCTGCGAAACGGGAGGAGTCACTCGTGCGCGCACTTTCCATGTCCCATCCGGCTCAGGCGCGTGCCGCGCTTGGCAGGCAGCGGCACGGCTATTCGTTGATTGAGATACTGGTCGCGGTGGCGATTATCGCTGTTCTGGCCACCCTGGTGGCTCCGCGCTTGTTTTCCCAGCTCGACAATTCGCGTGCTACGGCAGCGACCGCGCAAATCCGAATGATGGAGACCGCACTGGACACCATGCGGCTTGATATAGGGCGGTACCCGACTGAGGCCGAAGGTCTGCAATTGCTGGTGCGCCCGTCCGAGGCTGTCGAGGCTCTGTGGAACGGCCCCTATCTGGATGGCGGGCTGCCCAATGATCCGTGGGGTAATCCTTATCGCTACCGTCCGCCGCAATCGGCCAATGACCGCGGCAGGGTATACACCTACGGGGCAGACAATGCCGAAGGCGGGTCAGGTGCGGACGCCGATATCGGGCTTTAGCCGCGCGGTCAGCCTCTTCGCCGTTCTGCCGCTCCGTCCTGCGGTCTGGCAGCGACCCGGCTACTCGCTCTTGGAGGTCATCCTGGCTCTGGCGGTGGCGGCGCTTGCGGCCTCCCTGGCGGTGCCGTCCATGCTGCGCATGATCGATAGCTGGCAGGACCGGGCTGTGGTGCGTGAAGTCGTTCGGGAGATGGGCAATCTGCGGGCCGGTGCGGTTCTGAGCCGGACCGGATTGCCACGCGATGCGATCGAGGACGCGCTGTCGGCTGCCATTCCCGATGGCTGGGAACTCAGTGTCAGCGAGGGCTTTGCGATCAGCCCGGCCGGCTTGTGTGGTGCAGGTCGTATCGCGCTGGTTTCTCCGCGTGGTCGGACCGTCGATCTGCGGACCGATGCCGCACCGTCCTGCCGGCTCGATACCGCCTAGGGCTTGTCCTCATAAAGGTTTCGGGCGTGACGCGAAGCGGATTTGGTTCCTGACAACAGGCGTGACGCGTGGCGGATTTGGTTCCTGACAAGGAGAGACGGTCGCCGTGGAGCAAGCCTCCACAAGGGCGGCTCGACGCCGTCAGGGATGAAATCCGCCGCGCTCCGCAGGAGTATGGCGAAAATCGCCCACTCTTGCGT
>JBJHCI010000029.1:0-11499 GCA_050485925.1 Maricaulaceae bacterium | reverse complement strand
ACTATGCGCCCGGGACACAACCCGCCTCTGCACTGCCTGTTTCGAGTACAGGGCCGGTGGGGTAGGGTGGGGCGAGCGAATTGGGGCGTACCATGTTTGGCGGGCGTAAGGCCGAAGAACGTCGGCGTGAAGATATTCGCGTGGCCAGTGCCGCGTGCGACAATGCGCTGGCCGCATTGCGCGCGGACAATCTGACCAAGGCGCGCGCGGAACTGGCCGTGGTGCCCAAGCGAATCGACTTTGCCGATATCGGCTGGAAGGTGGAGCTGGTGGCCGCCATGCTCGACCTTGCCGCATCGCGCCGCAAGCAGGCCGTCACCCGGCTGACCATCATCTGTTCGCGCCTGGACGAAACCGATCTGTCGCGCGACGACAAGGGCTATCTGCGCCTGTTTGCGCTCTATCGGGCCATCGAGGCGTCAAAGGATGGTAAGGCACCGCCGGAACTGCGCGAGCTGGTGGAGGATTTCCGCTTCGACCACACCCTGGTCTCGCCGGGGCTGAAAACGGGTTTTCCGCTGAAGAAGACCGAAGAAGCCCAGCCGGCTCCGCCGCCCATGGCCCGGTCCGACAAGGCCGATCCGTTCTGAACCGTCAGCTCTTGTGCGCCAACGTTGCGAAGAATGGCGGAAAGAAGCGGTCCAGAGGCAGATCAGGGTCGTTCCAGTGGTCCTCGAAGAAGTCGACGATCTGCAAACCGGCGTGAAGCTGTCCCGCGATGAGATCGGTCAGCGTATGGCTGAACTGAAACGGCTCCCCAAGTGCCAGGGCGTCCTCACGCGCCTTACCCTTGTCGCCCATCACGGGAAGCGGATGCTGCAGGCGCAGCCCGTCATCGCCCAGCCGTGTGTCCGCGAACATGAACAGGGCCGGGTTGCAGAGCCCTGTCATGAACCGCCCGCCTGGGCGCAGGATCCGTGAGACCTCCCGCCAGACTGGCAAGACATCGGGTATGAAGACAACGGAGCACGGGTTGACGACCAGATCGAAGCTGGCGTCAGCAAACCGCGACAGGTCGCGCATATCACCCTGCTCGAGCGCGAGGGGAATACCCTCCCGGTCCGCAACCTCCCGGTCGCGCGCCAATTGCTCCTCTGACAGATCAAGAACGGTCACCCTGCCGCCCGCCGCTGCCAATAGCGGTGCCTGCTGCCCGCCGGAACCAGCGAGCGCCAGGATATCGACGCCATGCAGATTATGGGGAAACCAGTGTTGGGGAACCGGTTTGGTGGGGGTCAGGATAATCTGCCAGTCTCCGCGGCGCGCGCGAGATACCTCATCTGGACTGACCGGGACGCTCCACGGGCCACCTTCCCGGGACTCCCTGTCCCAGGCTGCGCGGTTATGTGCAATCGTGTCGTCTTGACCGGACACCGTTCTAGCGCCGCAGTGAGGCCTCGGTGAGGCTGTCCCAGCGCCGCGGGCTTGTCATCATGGAGCGGACATAGTCCATATTGGCAGCGGCCATTTCCGGCGTGGAATCGATCAGCGCAATGCGCTCCGCCTCGTCAAACTGACCCTGCAGGGCCAGGACGAGCGCAAGATTCTGGCGCACTTGCGGCGTTGCCAGATCATTCTCCACCGCCTGGCGCAGAAGCGGCTCAGCCCGTTCAGGTTCGCCAGCCAGCGCGTAGGACAGGGCGAGGTTGGACACGATGGACGGCTCATTCGGGGCAATCGCCATCGCCTCGTGGAAGCGCGCACGTGCCGATGTGCCGCGCCCCGCCTGCTCCAGCGCGACACCCAGCGCGTTGATCACACGCCAGTCGTCGTCGCGGGCCTGGCTAACGCGTGTCAGCGGTTCGATGGCCTGCTGGCCGCGTCCCTCAGCGGTCAGCGCCATGCCGTAGGCGGTCAGAAGGGCGGTGTCCTCCGGGTGCAGGGCAAGGGCCTGGCGCGCGACCTCGATGGCGCGCGGCCCGCTGCCAAGCTGACGCAATACGCGTGAAAGGGCGGCGGCGGCCTCGCGATCGGCCGGGTTCAACTCATGCGCTTCGGCCCAGAAGGCGGCCTGGGTCAGGAGATCCTGTCGCCCGATCGCCTCGCGTTCCTCCGCCGAGGCGGGAACGATGGAGCGGGCCTGCAGATTTTCCGTCAGCGCCGCTTCCTGCGGTGTGGGCGGCGAGGCGGTTGTCGCACAGGCTGAGAGCAGCAGCAATGCCGGGATCATGATGGCGGTAGCGGACAAAGGCGCGCGCATGGTCTAACCCTGTAAGCGAATATGACGCCCGCCATCCTTGGCCCGTCCGGTCAAGAACCCGTTAACGGTTCCAGCCGGCCCGGCCCGTCCGTACACCCGTCAACAGGGGAGTTTCCCGATGCCGTTTGCCTTCGCCGACCCTTCCAGCTCATCACGTGCGGCTCATTTCTGCAGCCGGCAGGATGTGGAGGGTACGCTTGCCCGCCTGCCCGCCGAGGCGGTGGCCCATGCGCGTGCCGCCGGGTTTGCGGGACGCTCCGGCGAGCTGGCCGTCCTGCCGGGCACGGGCGATGCGCTGTTCGGTGTGGGCGACGGGGCAAGCCCGTTCGAAGCCGGTGCCGCCCCGCTGGCCCTGCCCGAGGGTGTATGGCGCGTGGCGGGCTTTCCGCAAGGCTGGGACGCCAGTGTGCTGGCCGTCGCGCTTGGGCTTGGCAGCTATCAGTTCACCCGCTACCGCACCGCCCAGCGCGCACCCGCCAGCTTCATCTGCCCGGACGGAGCGGATGCCGCTGATGCGCTGTGCGTGATTGCGGGCGCGTGGCGTTGCCGCGATCTGGTCAATACGCCTGCGGGCGACATGCTGCCGAGCCATCTGGAGGCTGCGGCCAAGGAAATCGCCAAGGCCGGCGGGGCGAAAATCAGCGCCATCAAGGGCGATGATCTTCTCAAGAAGAACTATCCCATGATCCATGCGGTGGGCCGTGCCTCCACCGATGCGCCGCGCCTGATCGAGATCCACTGGGGCGACGAGGCGCATCCGCGTATTGCTCTCGTCGGCAAAGGTGTCTGCTTTGACTCCGGAGGGCTCAATATCAAGGGCGGCGAGGGCATGCGCTGGATGAAGAAGGATATGGGCGGCGCAGCCCATGTCCTGGCGCTGGCGCAGATGATCATGGCCGCCAATCTGCCGGTGCGCCTGCATGTATTGGTGCCGGCGGTGGAGAACGCGATTGCCGGTAACGCTTTTCGGCCCGGCGATATCCTGCCCTCGCGCAAGGGGCTCACCGTGGAGATCGGCAACACGGACGCCGAGGGGCGTCTGGTACTGGGCGATGCGCTGACCCGTGCATGTGAGGAGAAGCCCGAACTCGTCATCGACATGGCCACGCTCACCGGCGCGGCGCGCATCGCGCTCGGCCCTGAACTGGTGCCTGTCTACACGGATGATGACAATCTTGCCGCCGAAATGGCCGCTGCTGCTCAAAGGGTAGATGATCCCGTCTGGCGCATGCCGCTGTGGAAGGGGTACGAATCGCAGATGGATGGCGAAATTTCCGATCTGTCCAATACCGGCTCCAGCCCGATGGCGGGCTCCATCACCGCTGCGCTGTTTCTGAAACGCTTCGTGGATGCACCGGTCTGGATGCATATGGATATCTTCGCGTGGAACCCGAAAGCGCGGCCGGGCCGTCCGTCCGGCGGGGAGATGCTGGGTGCCCGCGCCGTTTGGGAGGTGCTGAAAAAGCGCTATGGGGGCCGGCATGGCTGAGGATTTTCAGGTCACTGCAGGCGTTGCCGCCATACGCCGCGATCCCCGCGATGATGGCATGCAGGACAGCCAGCTCCTCGCCGGTGAGGTGTTCAGCGTCGAGAATGAAAAAGATGGCTGGGCCGAAGGTGTCTCGCGCCATGATGGCTATCGGGGGTTTGTGGATATGGCCGCGCTGTCCGCGCCCGTACTCATACCCACGCACCGCGTCAGCGCGCTGCGCACCTATGTGTTCAGCGCGCCTGACCTGAAATCCGCGCCGCGTTTTCTGGTCTCGCTCAATGCCAAGGTCGCGGCGGGACGGCGTGAGGGCAAGTTCACCGAGGCCCAGCGTCTGGGCTGGGTATTCACCGGCCATCTGGCCGCGCTGGATGCCACCGAGGCGGACTGGGTGGGTGTGGCCGAACGCTTCCTTCACACGCCCTATCAATGGGGGGGCAAGGAAAGTCTGGGGCTGGATTGCTCGGGGCTCGTGCAGGTCAGCCTTGAAGCGGCCGGTGTGCGCGTTCCGCGCGACAGCCGGGACCAGGAGGCCTGGGCCCGCACGCGCTGGGTGGAGGTGGAGACCGATGAGGGGCTTTCCGGCCTCAAACGCGGCGATCTGGTTTTCTGGCCGGGCCATGTCGGGATCATGACCGATCCGGTCCACCTGCTGCACGCCAACGCGTTTCACATGATGACCGCCTTGGAGCCTTTGGCTCCGGCCGTACGCCGCATCGCCCATCATCACGCGCCCATGAGCGGGATATTCCGTTCACCCCACGCCAAGGGATGAAACGAAAAAGGGGCGCATCAGATGATGCGCCCCTGTTCAATCTGCTAGCTGTGACCCGCGAAGACCTACTCGTCTTCGCCTTCGTCAGCTCCGTCACCAGCGTCTTCGACCGGTGCATCTTCTGCTTCGTCAGCGGCTTCGCCGGCATCGACGGTTTCCACCGTCTCTGATTCGGCGATCTGCGCTTCCTCAGCCTCGGCAGTCACTTCAGGCTCCTCCGGGAGCGGCTCCGGGATCGGGAGCGGATCGCTGGCCATCTGGCGCATATAGGCGATCAGATTGATCCGGTCGTCCTGGCTGCGAAGTCCGGCAAAGGCCATAGAGGTGCCTGGTACATAGCGGCGCGGGGAGGCCAGATAGTCATACATGTTCTGGTAGAGCCATTCGGTGCCGTCAGCGCCGTAATCGCGCATCGCGCTGGAATAATTAAAGCCGGCAACGGAAGCGACCGTACGGCCCATAATGCCCCACATATTCGGGCCGGTGCCGTGTGCGCCGCCCTGCTCGAATGTGTGGCAGGCCACGCAGCGGCGGGCCACGCGCTCGCCAGCGTCAATGCTGGCCGTGGCCAGCAGCGCCCCGAAATCGACCGGGCCGGTGTCTTCGTCCGCCCCGGCGGTGGCCGGACCCTCAAGAAGGGCCGGATCAATCGGGAAGCCCAGCGTTTCAGGTCCGCGCACATCAAATACGATGTCGCCGATTTCCCGCAGGCCCATAACGATCAGAAGGATCGCGAGAACCGCGCCTGCTACCTTGTTCCAGAAAAGATCGCCCATCGACGTCCTCTCGCCATGATGTGACACTTGATGCGCGGCTGTTTGGCATGCCCCGCCGCGCGGTGCAACTGCTTGCGGCGACTACGCCGCCATGAAACTGCACCCAGCCCCGATTTGAGCGATCTGTCTAGCCGTTGTGCCGGCCTTTCCGAATGAGGCAGGTCGTCGCGCCTAGGCCCCGTTCAGCCAGGTCTCTATCAGCAGGCGTGATACAGAGTAATGGGGCGGAGCCCAGCGCATCAGCTCGCCTTCGTAAAGCGCGCGGGTTTCCTCGCGCGTGAACCAGCGCGCTTCTTCCAGATCGTCCCGAGCGACCGGTTCGCCCGGTTCGATCTCGGCCAGAAGCCCGATCATCAGCGTGGACGGGAAGGGCCAGGGCTGGCTGGCGATATAGCGCGATTTGATGACCTTTAGGCCCGTCTCCTCGAATGTCTCTCGCGCGCACGCTTCTTCTATCGTCTCGCCTGGCTCCATGAAGCCGGCCAGCGTCGCATACATGCCCGGCGGCCAGTCCGGCTGGCGGCCAAGCACGCAGCGATCAGCGCTATAGGGCAGCATGATCACGGACGGGTCGGTACGCGGGAAATGTTCGGTGCCGCAGGCTGGGCAGACCAGCTTGGTCGCGCCCTCGTGCGGTTCATTGCGCGCCCCGCAATTGGAGCAATAGGTCCGCCGCCTGTGCCAGTTGAGGATCGAGCGGGCCCTACCCAGAATCGCGGCCAGCGCCGGATCGGCAATCATGGTGGCGCGCCGGAAATCGAGGCCGGGCGCTGTGGCACCGGGTTCGGCCGCCCCGCCAAACCAGGGTGTTTCGCCCTCCAGCCCGAGGAATACCAGTCCGGGCGGGGCCAGACTCAGGGCGTCGGCCTCCAGCGGGTGCAGCACGAGGGGTTCGCCGGTCTCGCCGAGCACCACATCGCCCTTGGAAAGAATCACCGCGCGCGCGGACGGGTGGGCCCGGCAGGCCGCGATGAAGTCGGGATCGGTGCGCTGCGGTCCGGCATGGACGAGGGGAGAACGGGTAAAGGTCAGCTTCATGTCGGATCCGGATTGCGCAGGGGGAGTCTGATTGGTCGGCGATTAGGCTCTCCGGCGCAAGGGCGAAAGCGGTAATGCATAAGTCTGGGCCAAAACGCCGCCTTCATCCGGCCGCGCGCCTGTCTGTAGCCTTTCTAAAACCTGTATAAAAATAAATGTTTGCGGCAAATTTGCCTTAATTGCCGCTAATTCGCCATAGTCCGTATCCTGAAAGACACAGCCGTATGATGCAGTGCGGCGAAAGCCTGTCAGACCCTCTTGTGCAAACTGCAGGAGCGGCTCCATCTCGTGCGTGCGGGGGCCGGGGCTCCCAAATACAAAAAGGTCGAAAACAATGAAATCTCTCCTCCTCGCCGCTTCCGCCGTGGCTCTTGTGGCCGGTGCTGCTTCCGCTCAGGAAGGCCCGTTCCGTATCGGTGCCGGCTATCAGGTGATCGATACCGATGGCGCCACCTATGACACGGTGACCCTGCGCGGCAGCTATGACTTCAACCAGTTCTTCGCCATTGAAGGCGACCTGCTGGTCGGTCTGGGTGACGAAACCACCAATATCGGCGGCACGGCCGTGAAATCGTCCATCGATTACGGCGTGGGCGTTTACGGTGTTGCGCAATACCCGCTGGCCGAGCAGTTCACCCTCTTTGCGCGCGGCGGCTATGTCTATGCCGACGTGGAGGGCTCCATCGGCGGTGTGACGGTCAGCAACAATATCGACGGCTGGGCCTTCGGCGCGGGGGCTGAGTGGGCGTTTGCCGGTCCGAATGCGGTCCGCATCGACTACACCCGCTATGACTTCGTGAACGGCAATGGCAATGCTGATGCGTTCGGCATTTCCTACGTGCGCCGCTTCTAGCCTCATCGCGGTTTGAAGACCTGCCGGGGTGGTTCTCCGTCCGGCATGAAGAACCCCCGCACCGGTCAGGTGCGGGGGTTTTTGTTTGCGCCCTTGACGCAAATGCGAATTATTCGCAAGTTTATGGGTGCCAGACAGAATGAGTCGCCCCGATGGAAACTTGCCGCCCGATCGATACCCGTATCATCCCGTTCAGTGCGCGGTGCACCGCGCGAGAGGAGCGGCTGGAGCCGCGTGTGCGCGACTGGCTGGTCACACAGAGCCTGGTACTTGATGACTGGCTGGAACGGCTGGTCGCTGAAAATGCCGATACGCGCCTCATCGCCCTGTTAAGCCAGCACGCCGCTTTCCTGCGCGAAACGCTGGGAGAGGACAGGCCCTAGCGTGCAGGCAGAGCCTGTGAGAGCACGCCGCCAAAGCGGATCGGTTCCGCGCGTACCGCCAGGCCGGTGCGGTCGTCGGTTTCGACGAATATGCCGCAGGCCGTGGCCGGGCCGCTGGCTGGTTGCATGCGCCCTGAACGCATGTGCGTGGTGAAGCGGCGCAGCGGCTCTTCCTTGTCCATGCCGATTACGGAGTCGTACGCGCCGCACATGCCCGCATCCGTCTGATAGGCGGTGCCACCGGCGAGGATTTGATGATCAGCGGTCGGGATATGGGTGTGGGTGCCGACGACGAGGCTCGCCCGCCCGTCGCAGAAATGGCCCAAAGCGTGTTTCTCGCTCGTCGCCTCGCCGTGTGCATCGATAATGATGGCGTCGGCCACCTCGCCCAGCGGAGCGTTGGAGAGGGCGTCATCGACCACCGCGAACGGATCATCCAGCGGCTGCATGTAAAGGCGCAGGAGCACGTTCATCACCATGACGCGCGCACCTGATTTCGTCTCGTAAAGCCCGGTGCCCCGGCCCGGTGCGGTGCCCTTGGGATAGTTGGCGGGGCGCAGAAGCCGTGGCTCGCGCTCGATATAGGTCAGCGCTTCGGACTGGTCCCAGGAATGATTGCCAAGGGTGAGCACGTCCGCGCCTGCGTCAAACAGATCAATCGCCGTGCGCTCGGTAATGCCGAAGCCGCCGGCGGCGTTTTCCGCATTGACCACCACGAAATCGAGCTTCAGCGAGGCGCGCAGGTCTGCAAGCCCTTCCACGAGCACATCGCGCCCGCTCTTGCCCACCACATCTCCCAGAAACGCAAACCGCATAGATCCGTCCTACCCCACAAATGCCTTTTCCACCACGTAGGTGCCGGGCCGGGCGTTGGAGCCCTCTTCCAGCCCCGCCGCTTCCACACGCGCCTTGCAGTCCTCGATCATGTGCAGCGAGCCGCAGATCATCACCCGGTCGGTGGCCGGATCAAGCGGCCCGCCCGTATCGGCCCAGAGCTGGCCGGAATCCATCAGCGTGGTGATGCGCCCCCTGCGCGGATGATCCTCACGCGTCAGCGAGGTGTAATGCACCAGCTTGTGAGCGTGCTCACCCACCAGCGGATCATCCTTCAGCCCCGCCACCAGTTCCTCGCCGTAAGCGAGCTCTGCCGCTGCCCGGCAGGTGTGGGTCAGGATGATCTGCTCGAAACGCTCATAGCTCTCCGGGTCGCGGATGATGCTCGCAAACGGCGCAATGCCGGTGCACGTGGAGAGCAGGAAAAGCCGCTTTCCCGGCAGCAGCGCATCGTGCACCAGCGTGCCGACCGACTTGGTGCCAAGCAGGATGGTATCGCCCTCTTGAATCGTCTGCAGGCGCGAGGTCAGCGGGCCCTCAACGACCTTGATGGAGAAGAAGTCCAGCCCGTCATCCCAGGAGGGGCTGGCGATGGAATAGGCGCGCAGGAGCGGCTTGCCCTCCACCATCAGGCCCAGCATCACAAACTCGCCGGAGCGGAAGCGGAAGCTCGCCGGACGGGTGGTGCGGAATGAAAACAGCCGGTCGGTCCAGTGGCGCACTTCGAGCACGCGCTGTTCGGTAAAGGCGGCCATGGGCGGGAGATGTCTTTCAGCGCTTGATGTGGGCAGGCAGGCGGGATGTAGCCTCTCGCCCGCGCCAAGCCAATGCGCGAGGTGTGCTTTCAGGGCCCGCGCGGCGCAGCCAGCACCGGCTCGAACGCCAGCCCCTCCATCTGCAGCGCCGTGATCTCCGGCGCGATATAGAGGCCGTGACGGGCGAGCGGATCTCCGATGCCGTCTGCAAAGGCGCCGGCCACGATCCCGTGAATGACGCTATTGCGCGTGATGCCATAGCTCAGCGTGCCGTCACTGTTGAAATGCACTTCGTCATGCTCGCCAGGTGCGCGGAAGCTGTTGCCCTGCGCGATCCAGGCGGATCCGGCCGAGGCCACCATGCCCTGGACGTAAATCCCGTGGCGGCCATTGCGGGTGGAGACCAGATTGGTCAGTGTCTGGCCGAACACGTTGCGGATATAGATGCCGTCAACGCGGTTGCGGTCCGCGTGCAGATTGACGCCGCTGCCTTCGGAGTGATCGATCACGATGCCGCTCTCGCCATTTCCGGTGGCGTACAGATTGGTGTAGCGCGCATTGCGGCTTGCCCACATAACAACAATGCCGTGGCCGATATTGTCCCGCGCGGTGACGGAATCGAGCACCGCCCCGCGGGTGATCTCGCCGTGCCCGGATACGCGCACACCGGTTTGGCGGCAATGCAGGGCCTCGAGCCGTTCCATATGCAGATCGACGACTCGGATCGCCAGCACGCCATGCCCGCCCTGGCGGGCACAGTCCACCGTCAGCCCGGCCAGCGTAATGGCCGCATTGCCGGCCTCATGGTCGCGATTGGTCACCACCGCGTCCATCGCCTGACGCACGATCAGCACGGTGGAGCCCTGCCCGCTGCCCTGCAGACTGGAAGCCGATGGCAGGCGCAAAGGGTGATTCAGGGGGTAGTGACCGGGCGCGAGGGTGATCGCTACCGGCACGTCACCAGCCTCGTCCAGCCATCGCGCCAGCGTGTCGGCGGAATCCATGCGCAAACGCGTACCCTCGCCGGTGACGATCAGTATGCGCCCCGGCTGAAGGGCTTCCTCGCTGTCGGGCACGGGCATTTCACGCGCACACCCGCCCGGCAGCGCGAACAGGGCCACCAGACCGGCGGCCAGAAAGCCAGCAATTTTCTGATGCATCCGGGTGGTCCCAAACCCCAACACTGCGACAGAGATACCGGCAAGCTGTACGTGCAATCAAGCGGTTTCGGCGCGGTAACAGCGCTTTTCGGTCACCACATAATCCAGCGCGATATCGTGCAAGGCAGAAGGCAGGCGTGTAACGCGCTGCGCCTCATAGGCCAAACCCACTGCCGTGACACGCCCTTCTTTGCGCAGGGCCGCCAGCGTGCGGTCATAATATCCCCCGCCATAGCCCAGCCGGTGGCACCGGTCATCAAATGCCAGGAGCGGTACAAGGATGAGAGAGGGGGCGAGTGCGGGCCTTCGCGGCTCGGGCTCTTCAATGCCATAGGCGCCGGTATTGAGCGTATCGCCTGGCGTATAAGCTCTGAACTGAAGGGGTTCGCCCCTGGCGCTCACAAGCGGCAGGGCCAGCAGGGCCTGCTCCAGAAGGAAGGTTTCCATAAGCGGGCCGGGATCAATCTCGCCGCGCACCGGGCGGTAGCCGGCTACGACGCTGTTAAGGGCCGGCCAGGCCGCATCGGGAAAGTGCGCGCTGAGCGCCTGCCCGGCGTCGGGCAAGGCCTTGTAAGCCCGCTGGCGGCGTGTCAGCGCGCTTTTGCGCAGCCGGTTCTTGCGCCATTCGGTCAGCATGCCGGGCAGACATGTGTGGCGGCACCAGTGGCGCCGTTGGTCTTGTGACAACCCTGATGACCCGGATAACCAGGTGGGCACCGCGTGATGGAGGCCACGGCCAGCATCAGAGGCAGCTCCCTCTCAGAGATGTAAGGTCGCCGGGATGTGAAAGCCTGACGAGCGTTCCAGTCACCGCCACAACAGGCAAGATGGCGCTTCACCGGGCTTTGCTCAAGCCTCACTGCCACTACCTTCTGCCATGGCCTCAAGCCGTACGGCGGCCTTGGCGACAATCTCCGCGGCCCGCGCCCGGTCCGCGCGCCGTTTGGCCTCCGCCTGGGAGGTGGTGCCCTTGGCATCGAGAAGCTGGGCCTCCAGCGCTTCCACCCGGCCCTGCACTTCGCGCATTTCGTCTGCCACGATCAGTGAGGCCATCAGCAGTAGGCGCAGTTCGCCGATCTGACCGACCTTCCCGGCAAGGTCACGCACATGGGCATCCAGATGGCTGGCCAGTTCTTTCAGATAGGCCTGCTGGCCTTCCTCGCAGCCAATGGTGAAGGGCCTGCCATTGAGCGATATCGTGACCTTGGACATCAGTCTGCGCCCCCGGCCATCGCC
>JBJHCI010000028.1:0-11711 GCA_050485925.1 Maricaulaceae bacterium | reverse complement strand
GCTCTGGGAAACCACGCTCGATCCCAATGCGCGGTCTTTGCTTCGGGTCTCGGTGAAGGAAGCCGACACGGCGGACGATCTCTTCGCCAAGCTGATGGGCGATGTGGTGGAGCCACGCCGCGAGTTCATCCAGGAGTTTGCCCTCGAAGCCGAGGTGGATGCGTAGCTCATCTCCGCGGGGAAGGGGCAAGCGGATGCGCTACGCGCAGCGGGAAACCAGCGGTGTCAGCTCGCCTGGTCTTCAATGGCGTGCATGTCCTCATCGGACAGGCCGAAATGATGGCCAATCTCGTGGACCAGAACATGGGTCACAAGTTCTGAGAGGCTGACATCGCCCCGTTCGCACCATTCCAGCAGGATGGGCAGGCGGTAGAGAAAAACATGATCGGGGCCCGGCGCGGGGTCCATGAGTGATTTTCCGGTGAGATCGACCCCGTGATAGAGGCCGGTCAGCTCGTAAGGATTATCCATCCCGAGCGCGCGCAAGGTTTCCTCATCCGCAAAATCGGTGACGTGAATCACCACATTGCCGCACATGACCCGGAACGCATCGGGCAGGGCGGCAAAGCCCGCCTCGGCCAGAGCGAGGAAATCGTCGTTTGACGGCGCCAGGGTGCCATTCCATTGCAATGTCATGACCCATTCCTAGCTTTGTCAGGGGCGCGGGCATAGCCCCGCCCTTGCCAGCGGAACAAAGTTCGAACAACATGGCGGCCATGAGCACAGAGCCCGTCACAATCGCCTCGCTGACCAATCCGGCCATTGATGATGCGCAAGGCCTGATGCGCGGCGCGGCGCGCGTGCTGGCGAGCTTCGGTCTGGTGGCGATACCGGAATTCTCCCTGCCCTGCGGCCGCCGCGCGGACCTGATGGGGCTCGGCCCCAAAGGGGAGTTCGTGATCGTGGAGGTCAAATCCGGCGCGGCGGATTTTCGCGCCGACGGCAAATGGCCGGAATATTTCGAGTGGTGCGACCGCTATTTCTTCGCCGTGTCGGAGCGGTTCCCGCGCCAGCTGATACCGGAAGAAACCGGCCTCATCATCGCGGACGGGTTTGGCGGGGCCATCGTGCGCGAGAGCCCGGTAAAGCGTCTCGCCCCCGCCCGGCGCAAATCGGTGATGCTGCGCTTTGCCCGCACGGCGGCCGAACGCGCGATGCGGGTGTAAGGCACCCGGCTCTAGCGCGGCGCGCGCTTGGCTAGGATCCGCTGGAGTGTGCGCCGGTGCATGTTCAGCCGTCGGGCGGTTTCCGACACATTGTGATCGCACAACTCGAATACACGCTGGATATGCTCCCAGCGTACCCGGTCCGCGCTCATCGGGTTTTCCGGCGGTTCGGGCTTGTCGCCCGGCAGGGCCAGCAATGCCTTGACCACATCATCGGCATCGGCGGGCTTGGCGAGATAGTCGATCGCGCCGGACTTCACCGCGGCCACGGCGGTCGCGATATTGCCATAGCCGGTCAACATGACGGCCCGGCAATCGGGGCGGCTGGCGTGCAGGGCACGCACCACATCCAGCCCATCTCCGTCCTCAAGGCGTAAGTCCACAACGGCGAAAGCGGGGGGATTTCCCTTGGCGATATCCAGCGCCTCGCTGACCGTGGCGACAGCCGACACTACGAAGCCGCGCTGGGTCATGGCCCGGCCGAGCCGATTGCGGAAGGGCGCATCGTCATCAAGGATAAGCAGGGTCTTGTCAGCAGGCAGATTGAGCAGTTCGGTCATGGGCGGGTCCGGGCGAAGGTCTGGTTCATGTTTTGTCGGATAATGATCTAGGGCAAGCCTCGCCCGGTTGGAAGCTTCAGGCTGTATCCTTGGCAATCTCGACGCGTGCTCGCGGCAGGCTCAGCCGCACGCGGGCGCCGCCTTCGCCGGAGACGTTCTGGAAATGCACTTCGCCGCCAACCCGTTCGATCAACGTCTTGGCGATGAACACGCCCAGCCCCAGCCCGCCTAGCCCGGTACGGCCCCGTCGGCTGGTGATGTAAGGCTCGCCCAGCTTGGCAAGGATTTCCGGTGAATAGCCGGGTCCGTCATCGGTTACCGAAATGTCGATGCTGGTTTCGTCCCACATGGCAGCGATCTCGACCCTTGAGCTGGCGAAATCTACGCCGTTCTCGATGAAATTCCCCAGCGCATAGAGCACTTCGGGCCGGCGGCGCACTACTGGTGCCGGACCGTTCCCGCGCTCCAACCTGATGGCGATCTGTATGCCGAGCCCCTGCAGGGGGGCAGCGACCTCCTCCAGTGCGTCGGCCAGCGCGATACGGTCGTGCATGCGGTCGGTCTCGCTGGGTTGCTGGGAGAGGCGCTTGAGTATCTCGCGGCAGCGCTGGGCCTGCGAGACCAGCAGGGCCGCATCCTCCTTCAACTCCGGATCCTTCACCGCACGGGCCATTTCCTTGGCGGTAAGCTGAATGGTGGCCAGTGGCGTACCGAGCTCGTGCGCAGCGGCCGCAGACAGGGCGCCGAGGGCCGAAAGGCGCTGCTCGCGCGCCAGTACGGACTGGGTTGCAGCCAGGGCGGTGGCCATGCGTCGGGCCTCATTACCCACCCGCCAGGCATAGACAGCAGTAAAGGCGATGGTGATGGCCAGCGCTATCCACAAGCCCGCCCTGTACAGCACGGGCAAGGCCAGTTCGCCGGCCTGTGCACTCCAGGGCAGGGGCATGTGCCAGTTGGCGATGAGCAGAGATCCGCCCACAGTCAGTATGGCCAGCGTCACCCACCAGCGTAGCGGCAGGCTTGCCACCCCGATCAGGACAGGCGCGGCCACCACGAAGGCAAACGGATTGGCGGTGCCGCCTGTCAGGGCGACCAGTGTCAGCACCTGCAGGACGTCGTAAGCCAGCTGGGCGAAGGTCTCCCGGTCGCTCGCAAAACGCTGGGTCGGCTGGGTGAAGGCTATCGCCAGATTGAGCACCACGCTGGCTGCGATCACGCCGAGACACAGTAGAAGCGGCAGGTCAAAGCCCAGCACGAAATGCACCCCGAGGACGGTGAGTGTCTGCCCTGTCACTGCTAGCCATCTAAGAACGATCAGCGTGCGCAGCCTCACTCGTCCGAACAGGGGGGTCAGGCTGGGATCAGTGCGGGTCTCGTCGGCTTCGGGCTCAAAAAAAGCCATCTGCTACTCCGGAAGCTTGTGCTGCAATGCAGCGCGCCTGCTCGACATGAAGGCAATTCGCGCCCTATCTATAGAGCGAAAGCCTTTTGAGAGGGATTCTCTTGCGCTGGTCTGAACGCCCGGCCTGGCTCCTGCCGGTTCTGGCTACCATTGTCTGTGTGGGCATCGGCATCGCCGTGTTTGTTGGTACGGGCGGCCCGGGGCGCGATCGTGCCCCGACCGCACAGGAAGCCGGTCGTGCGCTCATTGGTGGGCCGTTCGAACTGGTGGATCATAACGGCAATACAGTTACCGAGGCCGATTTCGCCGGGCGGCCTATGCTGATCTATTTCGGGTTCACCTACTGCCCGGATGTGTGCCCTATGTCGCTGCAGATCATGAGGGCCGCTCTGGATCAGCTTGAGCCGGACGCTCGAGCCGAGTTCCAACCCATTCTGATCAGCGTAGATCCCGAGCGCGATACGCCCGAAGTGCTCGCGCAGTACGTGACTTTCGAGGTGTTTCCCGAAGGTCTGACAGGTCTTACCGGCACGCCGGAACAGGTGCGCCGGGCCGCCGACGCTTATCGCGTTTACTACCGGCGCACCGAGCAGGATAGCTCCATGGCCGATTATTTGGTCGATCATCTTTCGGTCATTTACTTCATGGACCGGCAGGGCCGGTTCGTGGAGGTCTTTCCTCACGCCACCTCACCCGTGCAGATCGCGCGGCGTCTTCAACGATTTCTAGAGGAAGAAGGCTCAGGATCGTCGTCCTGACTTCCATGCCGGCCATCTGACCGGCGGCCCTGGAGGCTATTGCATGCTCTACACCTTCATGGAGATGACGCGTGCGGCCATGCTGCCCTGGCGGGCGGCGGCCAATGTCGCGCGAACCTCGCTGCGCTCTCCGCTGAACCCGGTCGGTGAGACACTGGCCGGGCGCACAGCCGCTGCAGCGGTCGACGTCTTTGAAAGCCTGACGCGCTATTACGGTAAGCCGGACTGGGGTCTGAACGCGACCGAAGTGAACGGGCAGCCCGTCGGTATCGAGATAGAGACGGTGTGGAACAAGCCGTTCTGTAACCTGCTGCATTTTTCCCGGGACCGGTCGGCACTGGCTGTGGCCAGAGGCGTGAAACCCAAGGCGCTGAACGATCCGAAACTGCTTATCGTGGCGCCTCTGTCGGGCCATTATGCGACGTTGTTGCGCGGCACGGTGGGAACATTCCTGCCCACCCATGAGGTCTACATCACCGACTGGACCGATGCGCGCATGGTGTCTGTCATGGAGGGCCGCTTCGGCCTTGGTGACTATGTGGAGTATGTGCGTGATATGATCACGACGGTGGGGCCGGGCGCGCATGTGGCTGCTGTCTGCCAGCCCGGCCCGCCTGTTCTGGCCGCGATTGCGCTGATGGCGGAGGATAAGGACCCTGCCCGGCCTGCGACCATGACCTTTATGGGCTCGCCCATTGATACGCGTAAAAGCCCGACCGTGCCCAACAAGCTGTCCGAAGAGCGTCCGTTCGAGTGGTTCCGGGACAATCTCATCCACACTGTGCCGGGTGTGTATCCCGGTGCCATGCGGCGCGTGTATCCGGGCTTTCTGCAGCTCACGGGCTTCATCAACATGAATTATGAGCGCCATGTGGACGCCCACTACACCTATTTCAACAATCTGGTGAAGGGTGATGGCGACAGTGCAGAGAAGCATCGCCAGTTCTATGATGAGTATCTCTCGGTCATGGATCTGACCGAGGAATTCTACCTCGAAACCATCGACCAGGTCTTCCAGCGCCACGCCCTGCCCAATGGCGAGTTTACGGTGAAGGGTCGGCTGGTTCGTCCTGAACTGATCACCGATACCGCCCTTCTGACCGTGGAAGGGGAGAATGACGACATTTCCGGTATCGGCCAGACACAGGCCGCCCATACGCTCTGCTCAGGCCTCTCCAAAGCCCTTCGCGAGGACTATGTGCAGCCGGATGTCGGTCATTACGGGGTCTTCAACGGACGGCGCTTCCGCGAGGAGATCGCCCCGCGCATGACGGCCTTCATGGAGCGCCATGCCCATCAGCGCCGCAATGGCAAGGCCGCCTGATAAGTGCCTAGCCGCATAGCTCCGCGACCTGGCGCAGCGTGGCGGTAACGCCGGACAGCGAGAAGATGTAGGCGGTATTGGTGCCGCGTGCGGACACTGCTTCCACGCGCATGGTCGCGCCGCGTCGCATGGCATCGACCAGCCTTGCCTCCTCGCGGCTTTCCTCCACGAAACCTTCCTGCTCCGAGACATAGAAGCTGACACGGAAATTGCCGACACTGGCGCGCGGCGGGTTGTCGGCACGCAGATCATAGCCGGCCATGAAGTTCGGTTGCTCACGCGCCGCACCGGATGCCCAGCTCGCCACGAAGAAATACACCTCGCCATGATTCACACTGCCGGGCCGCGATTCACGCGGACGGGTGACAGCATAGCAGACACGATCGTCCCCACTGCCCCTTGTAAAGACGCGCCAGTCATTATGCTGGCCGCGAAAATCAGGGGCATGTGCGAGGGAAGGGCTGGTGATAAGGAAGGCGGCAGCGATCAGGCCAAGGCGCAGCATCATCTGGCGGGCTCGAGGGGCTAGGGTTGAGTAGAACGAGATTTTTCTGGCAGCTCACGGCTATTTCAAGGCGGACACTGGTTGAATTCGCGTTAAGCTGTAAGTCTGAAGAGCGCAATTCCGGGGCGCAATCGCGGCTATTTCTTCGTGGCAGATGCAATGGAACACCCAGAGCCGCCGTTGCAGCGGGAGACGCTCGACGCGCTTGTCGAGGCGGTGGCGCGTCAGGACCGAGCTGCGTTCGCCACCCTGTTCAACTTCTATGCGCCACGCGTGAAATCCTACCTGTTGCGGCTCAATGCCGGGGACTCGCTGGCCGAGGAGCTGACACAGGAAGTGATGCTAACGGTCTGGCGCAAGGCGGGCCAGTTCGATCGCTCCCAGGCCTCCGCCTCCACCTGGATTTTCCGCATCGCCCGCAACCGTCGCATCGATATGGCCCGGCGCGCGGACAAGCCCGAGCTATCGCCGGATGAGCCCGCCCTTTTGCCGCCAGAGACACAATCGCCCGACGAGGCCGCTCATGCCAGTGCCCGCGATGTCCGAGTACATGAGGCGCTCAAGGACCTGCCCGAAGACCAGCTTTCCCTGCTGCGGCTGGCCTTCTTTGACGGTCTCTCCCACCGGGAGATCGCAGACCGGCTGGGTCTGCCGCTCGGCACGGTGAAATCGCGTCTGCGCCTGGCTTTCGACAAGCTGCGCCGCCAGCTCAGTGTTGATGATCTATAGCCGTGTTGGCGGAATTTTTACGCCGCTGACAAATTATCGGGTCTGCCTTGAACTGCGATAGGATCGTTCAATATCCTCACCCTCGAACGCCTTGCCCTGCGGGAGAGCATTGACTGCGCCATGACTGAAACGCTTCTCGGAGACGAGATCTTCTCCACCTATGCCGCTGGTGCCCTATCGGGGCCGATGCGCCTGCTGATTGACGCGCATGGCGAGGTGTCAGCCGGTGCCGCCCGCATGCGTGCCGATGCCGATGCGCTGGCCGGTCTGCTACTGGAAGCCGAGCCGCCCGTTCACATGCGTGAGGGCGCGCTGGACGATGCGCTAGCGATCATTGATGCCGAGCTGACCGGTGCGGGTGAAGCCGGGCCGGCTGTCATGCAGGGTGATACGGGCGAACAGCGCCAGAAGCGTGCTGCGGGCCTTGCCAGCAAGGCACTCGACGAAATTCTGTCCTTGCCCGCACCGATTCGCGATCTGGTGCTGGAGCGCGGTGCTGGCTGGAGCTTTGCCGGACCTGGCGTGCGAACGATGGAATTGTTGCGCGAGGGATCGGCCAAAGCCGAGCTGATCCGGCTGGAGCCGGGGCAGGGCGTGCCCCGTCATACACATGATGGCCGCGAGTTCACCCTGGTGCTGTGCGGGGCCTTCCATGATGGTCATGCCCGCTATGGCGCGGGCGATATGGCGGTGGCCGACCCTGAGCTGACACACCGCCCGGTGGCCGAGGAGGGGGAAGTGTGTATCGCGCTCGCGGTAACCGACGGCCCGCTTTCCTTCACCGGACCGCTGGGCTGGGTGCAGCGCGCGCTTGGTTCGATGAATTGAATACCCTGCCTGCCTGCGGCAGCGTGACGGCTTCCCTTCCCCATGCAGGCGGTTAGTGTGCGCTCCATGAGCGGACGCACTCTCTTCTCCGGCGATGTGGTGATATCGGGCGGCGGGCTGGCCGGGCTGACACTGGCGCTTGGCCTGCACAGGGCGGGCATCCGCACCGCCATCGTGGACGCCATGCCGCTTGATGCGCAGGCCGATCCGGGCTTTGACGGGCGAGCCTCAGCGCTGGCTTACACCTCCTGGCGGGCCCTGAAAGAGATCGGGGCCGCGGCGCATCTGGACGGGCAGGCCCAGCGCATTGACGATATTCTGGTTGTCGATGGACGGCCTGCGGACGGGGTACGCCCTGGCGGACCGGGCGTTGACCAGTTGCATTTCGACAGGCGCGAAATCCATCCCGAAACGGATGGCGAACCGCTGGGATACATGGTGGAGAACCGCCATTCGCGTATCGCGCTGGCCAGGGTGGCCGCCGAGGCCGACCTGCCCGTCTTTGCGCCCCATCGTTCGCTTGGCATGGAGGCCGGTTCCGGCACCGCAAGGCTCTTTCTGGACAGCGGGAACCAACTCGAAGCCAGACTGATCGTGGCGTGTGATGGCAAGGCCTCGCCCTTGCGCGAAGGGGCCGGTATCCGGACCCAGGGCGTGCGTTATGGCCAGTCCGGGCTTGTGCTGACGGTGGAGCATGAACTCTCTCATGAAGGCGTCGCTTATGAGTTCTTCATGCCCGCCGGGCCGTTTGCGATCCTGCCGCTCACGGGTAACCGCTCCAGCCTTGTCTGGACAGAAAGCCATGAGGCTGCCACTGCGCTGAAATCCATGGACGATGCGGGTTTTCAGGAGGCGCTGGAGGCCCGGTTTGGTGATTTTCTGGGCCAGGTGAAACCTGTGAGCCCGCGCTGGGCCTATCCGCTGGGTCTGGTGCTCGCCGAAAGCTTTATCGGCGAGCGTCTGGCCCTGGCGGGTGACGCTGCCCGCACCATCCACCCGATTGCAGGTCAGGGCTTCAATCTGGGCATACGCGATGCGGCCGCCCTGTGTGAAGTGGTGGTCGATGCGGTACGCGCCGGGCTCGATCCGGGTTCTCACGCCGTGCTGGCGCGCTATGAACGCTGGCGCAAGACGGACTCAGCCGCCCTTGCACTCGGCACGGACGGGTTCAACCGGCTCTTTTCCAACGATATCGGCCCCTTGCGTCATTTACGCGGGCTGGGCCTGTCCCTTACCAACGCCATTCCGGCTGCCCGGCGCTTTTTCATGCGCACTGCCGGCGGCGAAACCGGCGATCTGCCGCGCCTTCTGAAGGGTGAGAGCCTGCGGCTCTAGGTATGCTCCGCCCAACCGGGCTTTGCTCCTGCGGCTTTGAAACAAAAACGCCTCCCGGCGGGGGACCGGGAGGCGTTCGGCTGTGCGTGTCACGTCCGGGGGGAGGGGACTGACGTGCACGCGGGGCCGGATGAACGCGCCTAGTGCACGCTCACCGGTTCTGCGCCGTGCCAGCGGGCAGCGGCGAATGCACTGTCGCGGTCGGCAAAAAGGCCAACCCGGCGGCCATCTTCATCATGGATGGCATAGAGCGTCTGATCGGGCTCCAGCCGCATACCATCCACCTCAATGGCCGCGCCCGGCGCGGCGTGTTCGAAGACCTCCGCAGCGGCAATGCCGCGCACGTAAACGGTCTGCGTCTCGCCGTTTTCCTGTTCGAACTGTTCAGGGGCCATGGATTGAGCCTCCTTCCAACATCCCTCACGCAATGAAGTGGTGTGTGAAGAGAGTGTGTTCAAGGGGCCGGGTTGTAGCGGATCGTCCATGAAAAAAGCCGGACAGGTTTCCCTGTCCGGCCCATTTCCAGGTCTGTCAGACTGGCTATCGAGCAGCGCGGCCGAACAGCTCGCCAAGGGCGGTCAGACGGGCAGCATCGCGCCCTTCCGCGTCTCCGGCAGCGGCGGCCAGATCCCGCGCGAGGCGGTTAAAATTGCCCCGGTTGACCCGGCCCTCATCCCAGCGGGTGATTTCGCTGCGTACGCGGTCGAGCAGGCGGGCCGGAGCGGCCTCGCCGCGGGCCAGCTGATCGAGATAGGCGCGGGCGACCACCGGCGTATCGTCCCACACGATGCGGGTCTGGGTCTGCGGGTTAGCCTGTTGCTCGATCACGGACTCAGCCGCGGCGATCTCCGCTTCCGACAGGTGCTCGCCGGGCAGAAGGCGCAGCACGTCCAAACCGCGGGCAATCTCGCTGCCGTAAATGCGGCCATTATACCAGTAAGCCGACCAGTACCCGGCGACTTTCAGCGTATCGGCATCCACCGGACCGCGGTCGAAATAGGCGATCTCAAACGGGTTGTTGGGATCAGTGAAGTCCTTGATCGAAATCCCGCCCTGGTACCAGGCCTGCACCATGATATCGCGTCCCGGCACCGGGATCAGCGAGCCATTGTGCGCCACGCAGTTCTCCGAGGCACCCTGTATGGAGGGCAGCTTGTAGAAGCGCTGGCCGACCAGTTCGCCATCCTCGATGGTGGCGATGAGGTTGGCACCCCAATGGGCCGGATCGGTCGCCTGACAGCGCGCGGCGACACCGCCGCCCCACTCATCGGTGAACACCACCACATCGCCTTCATTGTTGAAGGTAGCCGAGTGCCAATAGGCCATGTCCGGATCGAACATGTCGGAAATGCGGGTGGGATTGGCCGGGTCGGTGATGTCCAGAAGGATGCCGTTGCCGCTGCACGCACCGGCCGCGATGCCGAGCTCGGGATAGGCGGTGATGTCGTGGCAATGATTGGTCTGGGCGGTGCGCTGGCTGGCCACGCCCATCTGCCCACCGCGCCACAGCGCGCCGATCTCACCGGTTTCAGGATCACCGAAAATGCGTGGCCGGTTGACGATTTCTGCCGTTTCCGGTGCGTCGAGCGCCACGCGGATCACGTCGATCGAGTAGAGCGCGGTTTCGGGGTTTTCTTCCGGCTGGCCATCAGTGCAGATGCCCAGCTCATCCTCCGGACGCACCGGCTGAGTACCCGAATTGTAGATATAGAGAATATTCGGATCGTTCGGGTCCGGCACCTGGGTATGGGTGTGCGAGCCCCGGCAAGTCTGCACCGCCGCCACCTGGCGCGGGGCGGTCAGATCGGAAATGTCGAAAATGCGGATGCCGCGGAAGCGCTCCTCATTGACCTCGCCGTCAGCGCCGCCTGCACCGCAATCCAGCCGCGCGCGGTTCTGCTCCACCGACATGAAAAGCAGATCGCCATGGACCGACACATCGCCCTGACCGCCCGGACAGACCGTGGCGGAAACAAGCTCGGGCGCATCGCCGGACACGTCATAGATCAGGAAGCCGTGATAATTGCCCATGATCACGAGATCATCGCGGAAGGCAAAATCGGTATTGGCTAACGCCAGCGGGCTGAAGGGTGGCTCCTCGGCCTCCTCTCCGGCTTCACGGGCGGCCTGCGCGCGCTGCATGGCCTGGAAAAACTGCAGGGGCGAGAACAGAGCACGCTCGTCGAAGAAGGCATCGATGGGCGGGACAGAGTGCAGAAGTGCCAGCCCCGATGCCGCCTCACCGGCGTCAAACAGGCCGGCAGAGAGCGCCGTGCGCTCATCGGCTTCAACCGTATTTACCTGGGCGCTGGCAACGCCCGCGGTGAAAGCAAGCCCGAGACTGGCAAGGGCGGCGGTGCAAAGAAGATGGTGTTTCATCGTTCAGCGTCTTTCCTGTTAAGCAAGGCAAGCCTAGCGGTGATGATGGTGATTATGGTTGCCGTGATGGGCATGATCGTCCGCCCCGGCCGGGGGCAGTTCTGAGAGCATGGACTGCATGCGCAGTATCTCGGCGGCCTGATCGGCCACCACATGGCCGACAAATTCCGACATCATCACATCCTCCGCCGCGCCGGGATGGGTGAGCAGCTCATCCACCATGTCGAGCGCGCCCTGGTGATGATAGATCATGCCCTCCAGGAAGAGCCGGTCGAACTCGGTCCCTTCCGCCGCTTCCAGTGCGGCCATCTGGTTGGGCGAGAGCATGCCCGGCATGACTGCGACATCGCCCGGATCGGCGTGATGATGGGCGTGGCCTGAGTGCCCACCATGGTGATGGTCGTGCAGATCATCGGCTTCCTCAGCCTCGCCGCGCGCCATCAGCCAATCGCGCATCATTGTCATCTCGTCATCCTGCGAGCGGGCGATGCGTGCGCCCATGGCGATCACGCCCGGATGGGTGCTGCGCCCCTCAAGGACGGCGACCATGTCCACGGCCTGCTGGTGGTGCACAATCATGTGCTGCATGAAGCGCGTATCGGCAGCGGTGTGCCGGGTGCGGCTCATGGCCCGCGATTCCTCTACCGTGATCTGGCGCGGGACCGCGCCGGGCGCTCCCGGCGCGATCACTGGCGGGCCTGATTGCGCCGAAAGCGCAATGGCCG
>JBJHCI010000027.1:0-11975 GCA_050485925.1 Maricaulaceae bacterium | reverse complement strand
TCATCAGCCCGTCCATCAGTGCCATCTCGCCGATGGCTTGCCCCCCGGTGATCGCGGTTTCAAGATCCGCCCCGTAGAGCCGGTACAGGTGGACGATCATGCCCGCCAGCCCGGCCGCGCCGCCGCACAATAGTGCGGTAAACCCGCCCCAAAGGCCTAACCCGCGCAATATCATCCACAGTGGCACGAACACGAAGAGCGTGGCCGGATAGGCAAACATCAGCCCGGAAAACCAAACACTTGCTGACAGTTCCATATAGGCCGCGAGCGGCACGTCGCCGGCTGCGGGATCGGTCAGCTGGATATGGCCTATCAGCCCAGCGACGGCGATTGCCGTGGCGAAGGCTGGTGCGACCACAAAAGCGGCCAGCACGCCGGTTGGAACGGCACCGCGGCTCATCGCCGGGCCTCATCTTGTGCAGACATTCTTTCCCCACCCCCGCTTATGTAAGGCACGAAGCTCCACCTTAGCGGCTCATTGCCCCTCTTGCACGTTTCGCAGCACCCAGATCCGGCAGGCGCTCGCCAACCCGCCCGGCTGGGCAGTATTGGCTCGTGCCTTGTCGATTTCGGCCACAAGCCCGGCCAGCGACCGGTTCTGTGTGGCCGCAACTCTGTCCAGCGCCGCCCAGAATTCCGGTTCCAGGGCCAGGCTGGTGCGGTGTCCGGCAAGGGACAGGGAGCGCTTTTCCATGCTCATCGTTTCAGGAAGATCACCGCTGCGCCCGCCGCAATCAAGCCGAACCCGATCAAATGGCGGATTGTGACCGGTTCCTTCAGGTAGATTGCAGCAAAAGCAACAAACACTATCAGGGTGATCACTTCCTGCATGGTTTTCAGCTCGGCCGCCGAATAAACCGAGTGACCCATGCGGTTGGCCGGTACGGCCATGGTGTATTCGACAAACGCGATCAGCCAGCTGAAGAAGATGACCATCAGGATGGGCGCGCTCTTGAAACGCAAATGGCCATACCAGGCCAGAGTCATGAAGATATTGGAACCGACCAGCAAGATGATCGGCAGGATATGGGGCCAGGAGATCGCGGGCATGGCGGCGGTCCATAGACGATGAACATGTAGCGCTATTGCGCGTGCCCGGCATTTTGAGTCCAGAGCAAAAAAAAGAGCCGGACGGCGAAATCGCTCTGTCCGGCTCAGTCTTGCATATCCGTTCGGGGAGGAGACGGTATGCGAAAGGGGGAACGGGCCAAACCGTTCACGTTGTCATATGTGCCCAACGCCCGTGTTGGACAAGATGTTCCAACGGATATCAGCTATGCAAAAATGCAGTATGACCGCTTTGTGACGTTATCGTGACGCAGAGCTAGGCTGGCCCGCCGGTCTCATTTTGCCAGGTCTTCACTTCGCCAAGCAGGAACTCGCGGAAGGCCTCGATACGCCGCGAGCCCTTCAGCTCGTCCGGATAGACCAGAAACACCTCGAAATCGGGTCCGTCGATATCGGGAAGCACGCGTACGAGCGCGGGGTTTTCCCGCGCCACATAGTCGGGCAGGCCGCAAATACCGAATCCGGCCTCGGTGGCCTTCATCATGGCCTTGATCGTATTGGCCTCGATCACCGGGATGCGCGGCAAAACGCCGCTTTGGCGACCGATCGTCAGCTGCCAGTTCAGATTGGGGATCGGGGCCAGATGCCGTGGTCCATAAGCAATGAACCGGTGACCGCGATCCAGATCGGCGAGAGTTTCCGGTTGGCCATGCTGTTCCAGATAGTCCGGCGCGGCATAGAGGTGCTGGCCGACATCCATCAGACGGCGCTGCACCAGGTCATTCTGGGTCGAGGGCCAGGGGCGGATGGCGATATCGGCTTCAAGGCCGGCCAGATCCAGCTCGTGATCAGCCAGCAGCAGGCGTAGGCGGATACGCGGAAACTGATCGTAGAACCGTGTCAGGCGGGGTATCAGCCAGATCGAACCGAAGGCGGTCGGTGCGGTGATGCGCAGCGACCCGGTAGGCTTGTCGCGGCTGTCCTGCACCCGCGCTTCGGCGACGGCCACGCGGTTGGAAATCTCCTTCGCGGCCTCGAAGAGCAGCCGGCCCGGCTCGGTCAGAAGGAGGCCCCGCGCATGTCGATGAAACAGCTTGATGTCGAGATCGGCTTCCAGCGCGGTGATCTGTCGGCTGACCGCTGACTGGGACATGCCAAGACTCTCCGCGGCCCCGGTCAGCGACCCGGCCTCGGCAGCGGCGTGAAAGGTTTTCAGCTTGTCCCAATCCATGGCGCGCGACGTTAGAGTGGTTCGCTACGTGCGTCAGGTGCGAATTGTCATCCCGTCTGCCAGCGAATTGCGGAAGGCCGCCCAGGCCGGGATGAGGCCGAGAATGGCCGACGCGCCTGTTACCAGCCCGATCAGCGAGAGATCGTAGAGACCGGGCAGGGTCTCGGTCAGATGCACGCCATATTGTTGCTCCAGCACCGGTGTGCCGAGAGCAAGGACACCATAGGTAAGCCCGGTCCCTATTGCCGCGCCGGTAAAGGCCAGAAGCGCGCTTTCGCTGACCATCAGCGTGAAGATGTGGCGCGGGCGTGCGCCCAGCGCGCGCAGTATCGCCATCTCGCGGCGGCGTTCATTGAGGCTTGTCAGGATAGCGGTGAGGATGCAGATCAGCCCCATCAGCACCACGAAAGCAGCCACAGCTGCCAATGTGCGTTCGGCAACGCCCACGACCCCCCAGAGCTGGGATAGGGCAACGCCCGGAATAATCGCTTGCAGGGGCTCTGCCCGATAGGTGTTGATCTGGCGCTGCAGTCGCAGGGCCGCGACCGGCGTTTCCAGTCCGACGAGGAAGGCCGTGATCTGGTCCGGCGACAGATCCATCTCCAGCAATTCTTCCACCGATAACGAGGTGCCAGCTCCGGTCGGACCCTCAAGATGGATCGCCTCAATCGCCTCAAGACTGACAAAGACGGAGCGATCTACCGGCGTGCCTGTGGGTGCCAGTATGCCGACAATCTCGAACGGGTTGTTGTCATGCTCGATAAAGCTCACCCGCCCCGTGCCGTGTGCGACGATAATGTCCTGACCGAGTGAATAGCCAAGCTCGCGGGCCACACTCGCCCCGATAACCGTATCAAACAGCGCGTCCAGTTCCCGGCCTTCGGCGAACTCAAGCTGGCGCCGCCCGGCATAGCGGTAATGCTCGAAATACCGGTTATTGGTGCCCACCACGCGGAAACCGGCATGGGAATCGCCCAGCGATATAGGCACGGTCCAGGCCACACCCGGCGCGTTGGCGATCTGCTGATAGGTTTCCCAGGTGATGTTGTTGGTCGCGTCCCCGATATGAAAGATCGAGTAGAGCAACAGGTTCACGGGGCTGGAGCGCGCGCCGACGATCAGGTCGGTTCCGGAGATCGTGTTCTCAAAGCTCGCCCGCGCGCCATGGCGCACCTTCTCCACACCGAGGAACAGTGTCATCGCGATGGCGACGGTCAGGATGGTCAGGAGCGCCGTGCCGCGCCGGTTCAGAATCGAGCGGATTGCGAGCGACAGAATCGGAAAGCGGGTCATGTGGCCGCTCCGTTCAGCTGGGACAGGTCGAGCGCGCGGTCAAACCGGCTCGCCAGGTTGCCATCATGGCTGACGAAGAGCAGGGCTGCGCCGCTGGCCGTGCATTCCTCGATCAGGAGGGAGAGGAAGGCATCGCGCGCATCGGTATCGAGCGCCGAGGTCGGCTCGTCCGCCAGCACGAGGCCCGGCTTGCCGATAAGGGCGCGGGCGGCGGCGACGCGCTGCTGCTGGCCAACCGACAGCGCGGTGGGCGGGCTGGACCAATAACGATCCGGATCAAGCTGCAGGCGCGCCATCAGTCGGCGCGCTTCTGCCTCTGGTCCGCCGGCCTCGGCACAAGTTTTACGACGGCTTTCCGAAAAGCGTGTGGGCAGCATCACGTTCGCGCCAGCGGGCATGTAGGGCAAAAGGTTGAACATCTGGAAGATGACGCCCAGCCGCTCGGCCCGGAAGGCATCGCGCTTGCCGCCTGACAGCGTCGATATGGGGGTGCCCAGCACCTCGATCCGGCCTTCGGCCGGTGTCATCACGCCGGCGACCAGGCCGAGGAGAGTCGACTTGCCTGACCCGCTCGCGCCCTTCAGAAAGACACGCTCGCCTGCCTCGACGCGGAACGCGTCAAGATCAAGTACAACGGGGCCGGAACGCCGGTAGGCGAAGCGGACACCCTCAAGGGCTATGGCGGCGGGATTGGAGCACATGCCTCTGTGATGGCGTTCCGGCGGGCCAAGTCAAGCCCGCCGGACCGGTTATATCAGGGACGGGAGTCGCCATCGGCGGGAGTGCCGTCGGGATTCACGCGCTCCACCTCACGCTGTCCGTCCGGAGAGGTGGGGATGTCGCGCACCGTGACAGAGCCGATCCGGCCCTGACGCAGGAATTCCAGCCGCCGTTCGGTAACCACACGCACGAACTGCACGCTATGGGCGGGCAGGCTGGTGCACGGGGCGCCTTGGGCATTGATATCGCCATCAGTTGTCGCAGACGTGCTGTAGAGCAGGGCGGTGGAATCCGGTCGGCAGCGCGGCTGGCCGTTCGTGATATCGGCAATGCCATAGTCGTAATTCAGGAAGTCAGGGGCCATGTCACGGGTGTCGGGGTCAAGCGTGTCATAATCGGCATGCGCTTCCAGGTGGTTGCGCAGATCATGCGGCCAGTTCGCGAAGAGCGTGTCGCGCCATTCCCCATAGAGCGGTGATATCTGGAATCCGCGCTCGGCCAGCTCCACGCCGCGCAGGGCATTAACGAACTCGCCGGCATTGGCGGCGAGCTGGGACCAGACGCGCTGGCCGGTATAGGCACGCCCCAGAATGCTCGGGCCACCTACGGCACCGGAGAAGAAGCCGTACATCACCAGCGGATTGTTCCAGCGCTGGCCGACAATCTCAAAGCGGATCTGGTTCAGACTGAGCTGTTGGCCGCGCACGTTGATGATGCGCGCATCGTGCAGTGGCGCACGGTCAGGCCCGGCGCGCACTGAGCGGATCTGGGTGACGGGGTATTGGTGGGCGAGCTGTTCGATCACGACGATATTGTGGAGGTTCAGCCAGTAGGCGAGCTGCTCATCGTCCGGCAGAGCGTCGAAATCGATCTGGCTGGGCAATTGCTCCAGCTCTTCGCGGTAAAGCGAGATCTGCTCGATATGCTCTCGGTTCAGGGCATGGAAGACAATACGATTGGCTTCGTAGCGGTAACGCGAATTACTGCCCGGATTGATACGGGTGCCGGTGCGGATCGCGCGGCCGCGGGCGGGGCGGCGGTCTGAACGTCCAGCCTCGAAGACGATACCACCAAGGATTTCGTCCAGCACGGTGTAGTCGACGCCGGAGACCCGCATGGATTGCTGGTTGGCCGTCAGCGTGGCGGTGCGCTCCACGGTGTTGGCGCGGGCCTCCGCCATGCTGGCGGTGGCCATGCCCGAGGCCAAGGCCGCAGCGGTAAGGAGTTTTAGCGATATAGAAGCGGCCATTGCGGGCTCCCCCAGAGCAAAAGATTGGCAGGTGATATAGGGCGTAACCCTTCACATCCATTACGCGAATGTGAAATGACTGTAACTTGTCGCTACCGCAGGAATTCAGGCGGCGTTTTCCGCAGCAGACTTGCCAACACTTGCGGCATGGTGCTCGGCTTCGGCCAGCCAGCGTTCGGCTTCCAGTGCCGCCATGCAGCCCATACCCGCAGCCGTGATCGCCTGGCGATAGATATCGTCGGTCACATCACCCGCAGCGAAGACGCCGGGAATGGAAGTGGCTGTGGAGTCCGGCTTGGTGACCAGATAGCCGCCATCCTTCATCTCAAGCTGGTCCTCGAACAGCGAGGTGGCAGGCGCATGGCCGATGGCCACGAACACCCCATCGCAGGAGAGTTTCGTCTCTTCGCCCGTCTTGATGTTTTTCACGCGCACACCGGTGACGCCCGGCACCTCGCCCTCGGCGAGAATTTCCTCCACCACGCTGTCCCAGATGACTTCGATCTTTTCGTTCTCGAACAGGCGCGCCTGAGCAATCTTTTCCGCACGCAATTCGTCCCGGCGGTGGATCAAGGTCACCTTGCTGGCAAAGCGGGTGAGGAAGAGCGCTTCCTCCACGGCGGTATTGCCGCCGCCGACCACCACCACTTCCTTGCCGCGATAGAAAAATCCGTCACAGGTCGCGCAGGCGGAGACGCCAAAGCCCTGCAGTTTCTGCTCGCTTTCAAGGCCCAGCCATTTCGCGCTGGCTCCGGTCGCGATGATCACGGTGTCGGCGGTGTAGACGGTGCCGCTATCACCTTTCAGCGTGAAGGGGCGTTTGGAGAGATCGGCTTCGGTGATGATATCGGCGACGATTTCCGCGCCGACATGTTCGGCCTGCGCCTTCATTTGCTCCATAAGCCAGGGGCCTTCAATGACGCTGGCAAAGCCCGGATAGTTTTCCACCTCATGCGTGATGGTCAGCTGGCCGCCCGGCTGCAGCCCGGCAATAACCAGCGGGGAGAGCATGGCGCGCGCGGCATAGATCGCAGCCGTGTAACCGGCCGAACCGGACCCGATGATGACAACTTTGGAATGACGGGTCTGGCTCATGGCAGGCGGTGTCCTCTTGGGTATCGCTTTGCGGGCAGGTTCGTGCGGGGGTGATGAAAGGTTACTGCGCGGATTCGGGGCTGAGCGTCTCGCCGAGATACCGTGACAGGAGTTCCTGGTTCCACTCCCGACCGGGATCAATCCGGTCAAGCTCGTCGCGGGTGATACGACCGGCGCGTATCTGGGCTGCGGCATATACGTGGCTGGCGCGCACCGAACTGCCGCAATTGATCGCGAACGGCCCTTCAAGTTCTGACAGGATGCGCGCCACTGTGTCGGCGGCGTCAGAGCCGGTCATCCGGCCCACCGGCACGTTGGCGTAGACCATGCCGTTCTGCATGACGGTGCCCGCATAATCGAAATCTAGCGCGTCGATCTCCGGTGCGGTCAGCAGGTTGATGACGGCGGTGTTGCCTTCGCGCGCCCAGTTGCGCGCGTCGCCTGCTCCCGGCCGGGCTTCGAAGCGCACATCGGGGCGCAGCGTCATCTGTCCTTCCTGCGCCAGCGTGGCGGGCGCAAGGAGGGGGGCGGTCAGCAGGGCGGCAAGGGCGATGTGGCGGATCATGGTGGCCTCCGGTTTGGCGGGGCGGAACATCAAGCCTGTCAGATGTCACCCCTCGCGGCCATGATTTCAAGCACGCCCTGCGCTGCCCTCTCGGTTTCGTGAAGTGGCGTGTAGGTCCAGTTGTCCAGCCGTCCGAGCCAGGGCCGCACGCTGCCATGGGCCTCCAGCGCGCTGTATAGCCGTGCGAACTTGCCGGGCCTGCCCTCCAGCATCAGCCGGTAGACGGGCGCTCCGGTAGCTGCAGCTTCCGTGAGCATATTGGTGGAGTCTTCGGTAACGAAAATCCAGTCCGCTCCGCCCAGAAACGCGAAATACGGGTTGGGCCCGTCCCCTGTGTGCAGCCATACGCCGTCATCGCCCGCAAAGGCCTCCAGAAGCCCCGCTGAGAGCCGTTCCGGAGTCCGGCGGGACGTCGTAACCATCAGGCCGAGACCGCGTTCCTGAAGGCTTCTGAGCAGGCTTATGAGCGCGTCTCCCGCCGCGTCCGTCAGGCGGTGATGTTTGGAGTCCCCTCCGATCAGCACCGCCGCGCGTGGCGCGGGCAGGGCAGCGATCCTTCCGGCAAAGCTGCGCTCGGCCTCATCCAGCCTTTCGCGGGTCACCCTGTTGGGCGAGCCGATGGTGGAGAGCCCGTTCTTCACCCGCATACGGTCATGCTCGGGCGCGATGATGAGGTCGAAGCGGTGATGGGCGGTCTTCGGGTCCTGCACATAGACGAAAAGCGCATGGGGGAAGGCTCGCCGGTGTTCGCCCGCAGCCCGCACCGCCGCCATGCCGCACCCGATCCAGATATCGGGCGCGATAAGGCCGGGATCTGGCAGGGCACCGGTGCGCGGCACCTGCACGGGCAGAATACGAAGGGGAATATGGCGGGCGATGGCTTCGGCGAGGCCCAACGCCTGGTTTTCCATGCCGCGTCGCCCGTCAGTGACGACGAAGCAGGCGCGTTCAGGGGAAAGGGCGGGGCCGGTGCTGCTACGCGGCCCGGCCATGCCTATTTCCATTCCACTTTGAGGATCTCGTAGGTCTTCAGCCCGCCGGGCGCGTTGACCTCCACCACATCGCCCGTTTCCTTGTTGATCAGGGCACGTGCAATGGGAGAGGAGACGGAAATCTTGCCCGATTTCACGTCGGCCTCATCGTCGCCGACGATCTTATAAGTGGCTTCCGCCTCGGTGTCCTCGTCAACCAGCGTCACCGTGGCGCCGAACTTCACCTGATCGCCCGACATGCGGGATACGTCGATAATCTGGGCGCGCGCGAGCTTGTCCTCAAGCTCGACCACCCGGCCTTCAATCCAGCTCTGGCGCTCCTTGGCCGCGTGATATTCCGCGTTCTCTGACAGATCGCCATGGTCGCGCGCTTCGGAGATCGCCTGGATCACCGCCGGGCGTTCAACCGATTTGAGATGCTTCAATTCTTCGTCGAGGGCCCGGTGACCCTCGGCGGTCATAGGGATTTTTTGCATAGGGAAGGACTCGTTTCTCGTTACGCCTGCGAGCGTATGCCCCAAATGAGCCTGCTATCAAGCGTTCTAATAACGATAGGATTGCAGGGCGCGCGGTTCAAGCTCTCCTGCATCGATCGCCGCGATGGCCTTTACCGCCGCCCGGCTGGCCGAGGCGGTTGTGTAGCAGGGCACTTTCAGCTCCAGCGCCGTGCGGCGGATCGAATAGCTGTCGATCTGACTCTGGCGGCCTTCGGTGGTGTTGAAGATGAGCTGGACCTCGCCATTCTTGATCGCATCGACGATATGCGGGCGGCCCTCGAACACCTTGTTGATCCGGGTCACCGGCACACCTGCATCGGCCAGCGTCTTTGCCGTGCCGCCGGTGGCAAGAATCGAAAGACCCAGCTCGGTCAGTTGACGGCAGGGTTCGATCATCGCGGCCTTGTCGGATTCTTTCAGTGATACGAACACCGTGCCCGAACGCGGCAGGCGCACGCCCGCGCCCAGCTGGGCCTTGGCAAATGCCGCTTCAAAGCGCATGTCGATACCCATCACCTCACCGGTGGAGCGCATTTCCGGGCCCAGCACCGGGTCCACGCCGGGGAAGCGCGCAAACGGCATCACCGCTTCTTTCACCGCGACGTGTTCAGGTGTGTCATTCCACACCTTGAAGCTGGAGAGCTTTTCGCCCGCCATCACCTTCGCGGCTATTCCCGCTACCGGCGTGCCGATCGCCTTGGCCACAAACGGCACCGTACGGCTCGCGCGCGGATTGACCTCCAGCACGAATATCTCGCCGTCCTTGACCGCGTACTGCACGTTCATCAGGCCCTTCACGCCGATCGCCTTGGCCAGCGCGACGGTTTCCGCCCTCAGCTCCGCAATGGTCTCCGCAGACAAGGAATGCGGCGGGATGGAGCAGGCGCTGTCGCCGGAGTGAACACCGGCCTCCTCGATATGTTCCATGACGCCGGCAATACGCACCTCGTCGCCATCACAGACCGCATCGACATCCACTTCGGAGGCGTCGGTGAGGTAGCGGTCGAGCAGAAGCGGGCTGTCGCCGGAGACGTGGACAGCCGCGCGGATATAGCGCTCCAGGCTTTCCTGATCGCGCACGATCTCCATAGCCCTGCCGCCCAGTACGAAGGAGGGGCGCAAAACCAGTGGGAAACCCAGCGCCTTGGCGCTTTCCAATGCCTCTTCTTCCGATCGCACGATGGCGTTGGGCGGTTGGCGCAGACCGAGCCTGTCCAGCAGCGCCTTGAAACGTTCACGGTCTTCAGCGAGATCAATTGCGTCCGGGCTGGTGCCGAGGATCGGAATACCGGCTTTCTCAAGGGCGCTCGCGAGCTTCAGCGGGGTCTGCCCGCCATACTGCACGACGACGCCCAGCAGCGTGCCATTGGCGCGCTCGGTCTCGATCAGCTCCAGCACGTCCTCATCGGTCAGCGGCTCGAAATAGAGCCGGTCGGCGGTATCATAATCGGTGGAGACGGTTTCCGGGTTGCAGTTCACCATGATGGACTCAATGCCCATCTCGGCGAACGCAAAGGCCGCGTGGCAGCAGCAATAATCAAACTCGATACCCTGTCCGATCCGGTTCGGCCCACCGCCCAGGATGATGGCCTTTCTCGCGGTTGTGGGCAGGCTCTCGCAATTGCCGGTTTCGTAGGTGGAATACATGTAGGCGGTGGGTGTCGCGAATTCGGCCGCGCATGTGTCCACGCGCTTGTAGACGGGGCGCACGCCCAGCGCCTTGCGGGCTTCGCGTACCTTCGCCTCGGTGGATTTCGTCAGTTGCGCAAGGCGCTGGTCTGAGAAGCCCATGGCTTTCAGGCGGCGGAAGCCTTTTTCGTCGCCGGGCAGGCCCAGCGTGGCAATGTCTTCCTCCGCGTGGATGATTTCCTCGATCTGGCGCAGGAACCAGGGCTCATAGGCGCAGGCCGAATGGATGTCGTCGACGCTCAGGCCCTCGCGCAACGCTTGCGCAATGACACGTAAGCGGTCAGGTGTCGGACGGGAAAGCGCGGCCAGGACTGCCTGACGGCGCCCCTCCGGCCCGTCGGCGGACTCAAAACCCTCAATCTCGATTTCATCAAAGCCGCAAAGTCCGGTTTCCAGACTGCGCAGCGCCTTCTGCATGCTTTCCTGGAAGGTGCGGCCAATGGCCATCGCCTCGCCAACCGACTTCATGGATGTGGAGAGCAGGTTTTGTGCGCCGGGATATTTCTCAAAGGCAAAGCGCGGGATCTTGGTGACGACGTAGTCAATTGACGGTTCAAAACTCGCCGGTGTGGCACCGCCGGTAATGTCGTTGTCGATTTCGTCGAGCGTGTAGCCGACCGCGAGCTTCGCCGCGACGCGGGCAATGGGGAAGCCGGTGGCTTTCGACGCCAGTGCGGACGAGCGCGACACGCGCGGATTCATCTCGATGACGACCATGCGGCCGTCCTTGGGATTCACCGCGAACTGCACGTTCGAGCCGCCGGTCTCCACGCCGATTTCGCGCAGGACCGCAATCGAGGCGGAGCGCATGCGCTGATATTCCTTGTCGGTCAGCGTCAGGGCCGGAGCGACGGTGATGGAATCGCCCGTGTGTACGCCCATTGGGTCGATATTCTCGATCGAGCAGATGATGATGCAGTTGTCCGCGCGGTCGCGGACCACCTCCATCTCGTACTCTTTCCAGCCCAGCACGCTTTCCTCCACCAGCACCTCGGTGACGGGGGAGGCGGCCAGACCGCTGCCGATAATCTCGCGGTATTCCTCGACATTATAGGCAATGCCGCCGCCGGTACCGCCCATCGTGAAGGAGGGACGGATGACGGCTGGCAGGCCCAGCTCGTCCAGCACCGCTTCGGCCTCGGCCAGTGAATGCACGGTGCGTGATTTCGGGCTTTCAAGCCCAATCTTATCCATCGCGTCGCGGAAGCGCTGGCGGTTTTCCGCCTTGTCGATGACGTCGGCCTTGGCGCCGATCATCTCCACGCCGAACAACTCCAGCACGCCGCGCTTTTCCAGCTCCAGCGCGCAATTGAGCGCGGTCTGTCCGCCCATGGTGGGGAGCAGCGCATCGGGCCGCTCCTTCTCGATGACTTTGGCGACCATTTCCGGCGTGATCGGCTCGATATAGGTGGCGTCGGCCAGGCCCGGATCGGTCATGATCGTCGCCGGGTTGGAGTTCACCAGAATGACCCGGTAGCCCTCTTCTTTCAGGGCCTTGACGGCCTGTACGCCCGAATAGTCGAACTCGCAGGCCTGACCGATCACGATGGGGCCCGAACCAATCAGCAGGATCTTTCGAATGTCGTCGCGGCGTGGCACGGCTGGCGTCGTCTTTCAAATACGAAGTTCAAATACG
>JBJHCI010000026.1:0-12057 GCA_050485925.1 Maricaulaceae bacterium | reverse complement strand
GTGTTTCGCCTTGGTCTTGCCACCAGCCGCGGTCAATATCGGCGCATGATTAGTCTTGATAATCAAGATGGAAGCCGGATACGGCGATGGGCGGAAGGCCTGCTGCTCGCCAGCGGAGCGCTGTCCTTTGCCGTGATGGGCGCGCTGCGCTTTGTGTATGGCTATGTGCCCTCCTACCCCTTGTCACTTGTGTGGCTGGGCGGAGCCGCGCTAATCGGAGCGGGCGTGGCGCTCCTTTACTGGCGCACCGCACGGCAGCCGGCCATCGCAGAGGATTCGCACACACCATGACCCAACCCGCCATCATCGTGACCATGGCCGACACCGTGTCGGGTAAAGAGAACGCTCAAGTGCTCGGCATTGCACGCGGCAGCGTGGTGCGCGCGCGCTTTTTCGGCCGCGATTTCGTGGCGGGTCTGCGCAATCTGGTGGGCGGGGAAGTCAACGAATATACCGAGCTGATGGCCCAGGCGCGCGAACAGGCCATGGGACGGATGGTTGCCCATGCCGCCGAAATGGGGGCAGATGCGGTGGTGACCTTCCGTTTTTCCACCTCCACCATCACTGAAGGCGCTGCGGAAATCCTTGCCTATGGTACCGCAGTGAAATTCTCATGACCGATCAGTCCCGCCCAGAGTCGACGCCCCAGCCGCAGAATATCGTCATCGCCTTTGGCCGGCGCGTGATCTCGGAGTTTGGCGAAACCATCCGCTTCTTCGCCGGCGTTGCAGTGGTCTGGTTCGCGCTGGTCACGTTCGGCTTTGCCGCCTTCCACATTCCGTCCGAAAGCATGCAGCCCGCCCTGCAGGTCGGTGACCGCGTGCTGGTCTCCAAATTCACCTATGGCTATTCGCGCCATTCCCTGCCGCTGAACCTTGGCTATCTGGTACCCGACAGCGTCTCCGGTCGCGTCCTGCACTTTGGCGGGCCCAGTCGGGGTGAGGTCATCGTGGTGCGCGATCCCGGCCAGGGCATCAACATCATCAAGCGGGTGATCGGCCTGCCTGGAGATACGGTAGAGGTGCGCGGCGGACGCCTGGTTATCAATGGTGATGTGATGGAGCGTGTGGAGCAGGACGTGATCCGCTACCGCACGCGTGAGGGCCAGATCGTTTCGGTGACGGTGTATGAGGAAATCATGCCCGAAGGTGCCCGCCACATCATCTATGAGCGCTCCGACAGCGCTCCGCTGGACAATGCCGGTCCGTTCCGCATCCCGGAGAACAACTACTTCCTGATGGGTGATAATCGCGACGCGAGCGCTGACAGCCGCGTGGCCAGCCAGCTCGGATATGTTCACCGCGACGAGATTGTCGGGCGGGCCAACACCGTGCTCTTCACCTTCGCCAATTGCCGGCGCGAAGAGGGGCTGACCTGTCCGCCCTGGCGGGTCTTCCGCGGGCTGTGATCGGGGGCTAGTGTTGCTCCCGACCAAAGGGAGGAACACGCTGCCATGACCCTCAAGGGCAAGACGATTTTCATTACCGGTGCCAGCCGCGGCATTGGCCTGGCCATTGCGGAGCGCTGCGCGCGCGACGGGGCCCATATCGCCATCGCGGCCAAGACGGTGGAGCCGCATCCGAAGCTGGAAGGCACCATCCACACCGCCGCGAAAGCCATCGAGGCGGCTGGCGGCAAGGCCCTGCCCATACAGTGCGATATCCGTGATGAGGCGAGCGTTGAAGCGGCGGTGAAGGCCACGGCGGACACGTTTGGCGGCATCGACATCGTGATCAACAACGCCTCGGCGATCTTCCCGATGTCGACGAAAGATACGCCGGCGAAGAAATGGGATCTGATGCATCAGGTCAATGCGCGCGGCACCTATGTGGTCACCCGCGCCTGCCTGCCCTTTCTGGAAAAGGCGGCAAACCCGCACATTCTCGCCCTCTCCCCGCCGCTGGACATGCGCGCCATGTGGTTCGGCCCGCACGTGGCCTACACCAGCGCGAAATACGGCATGAGCCTGTGCATTCTCGGCTGGTCGGAGGAGTTCAGGGGCAAGATTGCCGCGAACGCGATCTGGCCGCGCACCGCTGTTGCGACCGCTGCCATCGCCAATATTCTGGCAGGTCAGGAGGCGATGAAGAATTGCCGCAAGCCGGAAATCCTCGCCGAGACGGCTTACCGCGTACTGACCAAGCCCGCCGCCAGCTTCACCGGCCATTTCCTCATTGATGACAGCTTCCTCGTCTCCGAAGGCGTCACCGATCTGGAGCAGTATTCGATGGAGCCTGGCGTGGAGCTGTTACCCGACTTCTTTGTCCCTGAAGACCCGCCCGCCCCGCCGGGCGTGAAAATCATGGACGTGACGCTGGGACACTAGGTCATAAACTCATAAACGGGATTCCGTTTTTGGCCGAAGCCTGATTCAACCTTCGCGAGGAGGATATGGATCATGGGCCGTCGCCGCTACGAGTTGACCGATTTCGAGTGGTGGATCATCGAACCCTTGCTGCCGAACAAGCCGCGCGGTGTGCCGCGTGTGGACGATCGCAAGGTGCTCAACGGGATTTACTGGCGCTTGCGCACCGGGTCGCCCTGGGCGGAAATCCCGGAGCGCTACGGTCCGGCGACGACCTGCTACAACCGCTTCGTCCGATGGCGCAAGCTGGGCGTCTGGGATCGGATATTCGACGCGATCACAGCGGCTTACGACGGCGACATCCAGATGATCGACAGCTCGTCGATCCGCGTTCACCAGCACGGGGCGAACGCAAAAAAGGGGGCGCGGACGCCGCCGCCGGAGACACTCCTGACCCCCGATGCATGGGGCGCTCGCGGGGCGGGCTGACGACGAAAATCCATGCCCTCGTGGACGCCAACGGCCTGCCCGTCGCACTCAAGCTCACGCCCGGCCAGGCCCATGACGGACGCAGCGCCACCGATATGCTCGGCGGGATCGGCGAAGGCCAGATCCTGCTGGCCGACCGGGCCTATGACAGCGACGCCCTGCGCGACAGCCTAAAATCGCGTGGTGCATGGGGTTGCATCAAACCGGTCTCACGTCGCAAGAACCCGCCCAGCTTCAGCCCCTTCCTCTATCGCTACCGCAATCTCGTCGAACGCTTCTTCAGCAAGATCAAACACTTCCGGGCCATCGCAACGCGCTACGAAAAACACGCCGATAACTACCTTGCCCTCGTCAAACTCGCCGCTATCCAGATATGGCTCAGAAATTATGAGTCTGTGTCCTAGCGTCCATACCCAATCAGGTTGCGGGCTTGAAGCCTCAGCGCGCCCGCTGGCTTTCCGGCGGGCCGAGATAGGTTTCCGGCACGTCGCCGCGCGCTATCACGATGCGCTGGAAAACCGGGCCGGTATCGACCATCCAGAGGCGCAAGACTTGCGCGCCTGCCTCCGCTCTGTGGCGGCTGGTATGGACGGTCGAATTATTGCCGACATTGCGCTCCCAGGCCGCGTCTGAGTCATCAAGATGCATATTGACGATCTGCGGTGCCTCGTCCCCGATGGAGACCGCATAGCGCAAGCCGCCCTGCCCGCGGAAATCGAGCGTCGGGGAGAGGGTGATCTGCACCTCCACCTCGCCGGGTTCGAGCAGGTGAATATCATATTCCAGACGCGGCCCATCCCCGCCCGGCGTCACCGCCTCCGCCGTGGGCGGGAAGAGCGTCACCGACGAGAGCGTGCGGCCGAGATTGGGAACGGTGCGCCACTCTACGCCTTCGCCGTCGATCGCGCGGGCGAAGTGCGCCGCCTCCATGGCGATGAAGCCATCGGCTTCCACAAACACGCCCGCGGCCGGAGCGATATCCGGGTTCACCGCCCTCACTTCGACCTCGATCACATTCCGGTCCGGCCCGGTGATTGTGATGACCGCGCTGGCCCCGCCTTCGGGCACCGCGTCCCAGTCGATGGAGACCGCGACGCGTCCATCGCCGCGTCCCTGCGTCTCGGACAGTTGCACCCAGGGCGCGCTCGCCGTGAGGGTATAATGCGCCGGGCTGGTACCCCTGTCGAACAGTTCGATATGACGAATCTGGCGTCCGTGAGGGTAGAAAACCGGCAGGGTCGCAGTACGTTCTGCGCCCGGCCATGCCCTCTCATCGCCTTCCACGGCCACGCCCAGCGCCGCCCCGCGCGCCGGATTCACGCTTGCCAGCTCGGGCAGGACATCCTCTTCAGGCTGCTGCCAATAGGTATAGGAGATGCGGGTCTGGGCCATCATGTGGACCCATTTTCCGCCCGCCACATCCTCTTCGTAAATGCGGTCCAGCGCGTGGCTGCGCTCAAACGCGGTCCGCACCGCATCCGCGCTTGTATTGGCCGCCACACGCCCTTGCGCGGCATAAAGCCGGTTGCGCGCGGTCTCGATATGCAGGCGGTTCAGATTGCCCGCCGCAACCACCGGATACCAGACCAGCTGTACGTAAGCGTCGTCATACTCAGGGGCGAGACGTTCCCGCACAGCATTGGCAAGCTCTGCCAGCGCATCCCATTCGGCAAGGATGCGCTCCGCCTCGTCAAAATTGACGAGGCTGTACGTATCCGGCCCGATCATCTCCGGCTTGCGGCGCGAGTTATAGTTCGTATAGCCGGTCAAAAGCGTTGCAATATCATCGGCATGCGCCTCGCCGAACTGCTGGGCGGCCCAGCCCCTTGTAAAGCCTTCCATCACGCCTTGTGTCATCGCAGCCGGGTTCCAGGCCTGGGTGAGGAAATGGCTGATCGGCAATTCCATGGGTTTCAGGTCGCCGACATTCACGAGCCAGAGCTGGTCGGCCCCGAACTCCCAGGCGATATTCATCTGCTCCCAGGTGCGCGCGATCTGGGTGGTGTTGATCCATTTGTAGTTTCGAGGCCCGCCGACATAGTCGAAATGGTAGTACATGCCGAACCCGCCCGCGCGTTCCTCGCCCGGTTGCGGCACGCGGCGCACATTGCCCCAATTGTCGTTGGCAAACAGGATCATAACGTCATCGGGCATCTGCATGCCCTCGTCGTAGTAATCCAGTACCTCCTTGTAGAGCGCCCATATCTGGGGCGTCTCGCTAGCGGGCCGGCCCGTCACCTCCTCAATGATGGCGCGCTGGTCAGCGACGATGCGCTCCATCAGCTCCACCTCGGTCTCATCGCTCATGGCTTCATCACCATCGCCGCGCATGCCGATCACGACCGGGGTCCGATGCCGCGCGAGCCGGGTGATCCCCTCGCGCCAGAAGCGCTGGAGATTGTCCGCATTGGTACGGTAATTCCATTCGCCGGTGCCATAGCGGTCCCACTCGATATGGGCGCGCAGCATGGGCTCGTGATGGGTGGTGCCGACCACCACGCCCATCGTCTCTGCCAGCACCGGGTTCAGCGCATCATCATCGTAGAACGCCTTGCCCCACATGGCCGACCAGACAAAATTGCCGCGCAGGCGCAGGATCAGCTCGAACACATCACCATAAAAGCGATGATTGAAACCACCATAGGTCTCGTTCACCCAGCCCAGCAGGGCCGGGTTCTCGTTATTGAGGAAGATGCCGCGATAGCGCACATGCGGACGCTCTGCTCGGCGGCCTTCGGTGACGTAAAGATCGCTCTGGCGTGTGATAGGCACATCGGCCCACCAGTACCAGGGCGAGACGCCCATGCGCTCTGAGAGGTCATAAAGGCCGAATATGGCCCCGCGCATGTCGGAGCCCGCGATCACCAGCGCGCGGTCTATGCCAGGCGCGGGATTGTCGATCACCTGCTGGACATAGGCTTCCCATTCTCCGGCCACGCCGGAGACATCAAGCCGGCCTTCCTCTACCAGCCGGTCGATATCGTGATTGCGCCCCAGCACACCCGCCAGAACAGCCATGCCGCGATCATCCACACGCCGCAGATTGGTGATCTCGACGGGGACTTCCCCGCGCGCCACGCGGTCGAGATCATTACGCAGATCCTGCGCGGCCCGCAGGAGGCCGGGATAGTCACCCGGGTCGGTGCGCACGATGGTCGGCTCACCCGCCACGATAAGCGGGAAGGCGGAAGCCGGCGGCGACCCGGCACACACGCCCGCAGGGCCTTCGCACCCCCCACGGACCGGATGCTGGGCCGCCGCCGGCCCCGTCAGGAATGCGAACGCCACAAGCATCAGGAGCATTAGACCGCAGGGGAGTGGACGTATGCTCTCGCTCATGGCGTTCGTTCCTTTCTGCAAAGCCCGAACGGGCTCTTATTCAACCACCGTCAGCGTGGTGGAGCGCAGCTCGGCCGAGTTCGGACCGGCCGAGATCGTGAACGTTCCCGGCTCCACCTCGCGTTCCATCTGCAGGTTCCACAGCGCGAGCGCATCCGGCTCCAGTTCAAAGCGCACGGTACGCCGCTCACCGGGGCGCAGCGTGACCCGCTCAAAGCCCTTCAGTTCCAGAACAGGACGCGTGATCGTCGCCACATCGTCGCGCACATAGAGCTGGACGACCTCATCGCCTTCCCGGCGACCGGTATTGCGGACATCCACTTCCACAATCGCCGTCTCGCCAATGCGGATCGTCGGGCGCTGCAGGCGCGGCTCGGATATCTCGAACGTGGTGTAGGAGAGACCAAAGCCGAACGGGAAGAGCGGGCTCACATCATCCAAGAGATAGCCGCGGCGGGCCGTCGGTTTGTGGTTGTAGAAGACCGGTAGATGGCCTGCGGAGCGGGCAAAGCTGACCGGCAGCTTGCCACCGGGATTAACCGCGCCGAATACCACGTCTGCGACCGCATTGCCGGTCTCCTGACCCAGATACCAGCCCTCGATCACCGCATCGGCCCCTTCCAGCAATTCCTGGATCGCCAGCGGGCGGCCATTTAGCAGCAGAACTACGGTGGGCTTGCCGAGCGCGAAGATTTCGCGGGCCAGATCCATCTGCTGGCCTAATAACTCCAGCGTCGGACGGTCGCCGAGATGGTATTCGGCCCACGCCTCGCGGCTGAGCTGCTCGTTCTCGCCCAGCACCATCAGGATCACATCTGCCCCGCGCGCGGCCTCCACGGCCTCCGCGATCAGGCGTTCATTCACCTCGGCAGGCACCGGATCGACATCATCGGCCGCCCATTCGCGGCTTTCGGTCAGGCGCACGCCTTCAGAATAGATGACGTTGAAATTGCCGTGCTCGGCAGCGGCGTTCTCCATGCCTTCCAATACGCTGACCACATGGCGGGGAATGTCACTATACCCGCCCAGCGGTGTATCCACCGCATGCGTGCCGAGCACGGCGAGCGTGCCGGTACGGGCAGGGTCCAGCGGCAGGGTGCCGTTATTGGACAGCAGCACCATGGCCCGCTGGGCTGCCTCACGTGCCAGCGCAATCGCATCAGGCGTGGCCGTCAGACCCTCGGCGGCGTCTTCATCGACATAGGGATCATCAAACAGGCCAGCGAGGAACTTCATGGTGAGAAGACGGCGCACCGCAGCGTCAATCGCCTCCTCCGATATGCGACCCTCCTGCACCAGGCGGACGAGGTGGGGATAGCCGTCAGGATCAGGCAGCTCGATATCAACGGTAGCGTCGATGGCGCGCACCACCGCATCGTCGATCTCTTCGAGCATCTGGTGACGGGTGATTAGCTCGCGGACCGCGAAATAGTCGCTGACGATCACGCCATCAAAGCCCCATTCCTCCCTCAGCACATCATTGAGCAGCCAGCGATTGGCGTGGCTCGGCAGACCGTCAATCTCGTTATAGGAAGCCATAACCGACATAACAGGAAGCCGGGTGATAGCCGCCTCGAAGGGCGGGAAAAACACCTCGCGCAGCGTCCGCTCGGAGATATTGGCCGGGCCTATATTGATACCCGATTCCGGCTCGCCATGGCCGGTCATGTGCTTGAGCGTGACAAACACACGCTCCGGCTCCAACGGCAGGGTCTCGCCCTGGAAGCCGCGAATGGCCGCAAGGCCGATCTCGGTAACGAGGTAGGGGTCCTCGCCATAGGTCTCCTCGATCCGGCCCCAGCGTGGATCGCGCGCTACATCGACCACCGGAGACAGGACCAGACGCGCACCGCGGGCACGCACCTCGCGCGAGGCGACATTGAAGACTCGTTCGACGAGATCACGGTCCCAGGTGCTGGCCAGCGCAATCGATTGCGGGAAGCTCGTCGAGCCGCGGGCCACATAGCCGTGCAGCGCCTCCTCGTGGAACATGATCGGAATGCCCAGACGCGTTTCCTCAATGGCCCAGCGCTGGGCGGCATTGATGTACTCGGCCGTCTGGCGCTCGGTACGGTTTACCGCCCCTTCGGATGCGCCAGCGGCGACATTCTCCGGGTCAGCGCCGCGGAAATCGGAGGGCCGCGAAATCTGGCCAATGCCGTGGGGATAGTTCCTGGTAGCGTTCTCCGGCGAGAAATCGCCTTCCGGCGTTTCGATATCGCCCTTGGACAGCCAGATGCCGATCATCTGGGCGGCCTTCTCCTCCAGCGTCATGCGTGAAAGCAGGTCTTCGACCCGCGCCTCGACCGGTTGGGAGGCGTCACGATAAAGCGGCTCGGCATCCTGCATAACGCTCCCACCGGCATATGATCCGGCTAATCCGGACAGTGCGAACGCACAGGCAGTGCCGAACGCAGCGATCCTCCGCATGGCTAATGGTCTGTGTATTGCCAGTGAGCGCATCAGCATTCCTCCCCTGTAATCCGGCCTCCAGTGGGGCCAGTTATGATAGCGTTATCATAGCCTAGTTTGAGGGCGGGTCCGAGGTCAATCCATTTGTCTGATTAATTACCATCAAGTGGACAGGGCCCGCGCATCGGTTTATCTGGAAAGTCAATCGACAACCTGTCCGCTCGGCGTGCGCCGTTTGGGCAGCCTGCGAAATCCGGAGACGCGGTTCATGGCAACCCGGCACGATGAGGACATGGCTGCCTTGGCCCGCCCGGGCCGGTCATCGGTTCGCATTCACGGCACCATCGCGCATGACCTCGGCGTGGCCATCGTTTCGGGCCGCTATAAGCCAGGCGAGATCCTGCCCACCGAGATCGAGTTCAGCGAAAGGCTGAAAGTCTCGCGCAGCGCCTATCGCGAAGCGGTTCGCACGCTCGCGGCCAAAGGGCTGGTTGAAAGCCGGCCGAAGACCGGCACCCGCGTGACGCCGGCAAGCCGCTGGAACCTGCTTGATCCGGACGTGCTGGCCTGGTTCTTTGAAGCGGAGCCCTCTCCCGCACTGGTGAAGGGGCTTTTCGAACTGCGCCTGATCGTGGAACCGGCGGCAGCGGCTCTGGCCGCAGAGCGGCGCGACACCCAGCAGCTTACCCGCATGCGCGAAGCCCTCATGCGCATGGAACGCCACACGGTCATGACACCGGAAGGGCGCGATGCGGACAGGGAGTTCCACGCCATAATCCTGGAGGCGACCGGCAATCCTCCCCTGATATGCTTGGCCAGCACTATCGGGGCCGGGGTTCACTGGACAACCGTCTATAAGGCACGCAAGGACGAGTTGCCGCGCGATCCCATGCCCGAGCACTGGAAGGTGTTCGACGCCATCGCTGCCGGCGGCCCTGAGGACGCGCGCGCTGCGATGGAGGTGCTGGTGCGGGCGGCGCTGAAAGACACTTCGCGCGCGCTGAAACGCCCCGAATCCCCAGGCCAGACTCGGCGCGCGGGCGCGGGCTGACACACCTGTCATCGCGGGAAATCCACCGGGCACGCACTGCGCGCACCCGGTGTATACACTTGCCGTCAGTGAAAATCAGCGATATTTGTCGGAGTAATACTGGTGGTGTGGTTGTCGATATGTGCCGGATACAAGCCAGCCAAGCTACCGCTTAATCGCGCCAGACCCGGTAATATCTGTGTAAAGGGCTGATTTTCATGACCAGACGTTTGCGGTCCCGGGCCTGGTTCGACAATCCCAGTAACCCTGACATGACGGCGCTCTATCTTGAGCGCTATCTCAATTACGGACTGACATTGGAGGAGCTGCGCTCGGGCAAGCCGATTATCGGCATAGCCCAGACCGGCTCGGATCTTTCGCCCTGCAACCGCCATCACATCACCTTGGCGCAGCGTGTCCGCGAGGGCATCCGCGAGGCCGGCGGCATTGCGCTGGAGTTTCCCGTTCATCCCATCCAGGAGACCGGCAAGCGCCCCACGGCCGGGCTGGACCGGAATCTGGCCTATATGGGCCTTGTGGAGCTTCTATACGGCTATCCCATCGATGGCGTGGTGCTGACCATTGGCTGCGACAAGACCACGCCAGCCTGCCTGATGGCCGCCGCGACGGTGGATATCCCGGCAATCGCACTGTCTGTGGGACCCATGCTCAATGGCTGGCATGAAGGCCAGCGGGTCGGCTCCGGTTCGATCATCTGGCAGGCCCGCCAGATGATGGCTGCGGGCGAGCTGGACTATGAGGGCTTTATCGCGCTCGTCGCCACCAGCGCGCCCTCTGTTGGCTATTGCAATACGATGGGCACGGCGACCACGATGAATTCGCTGACCGAGGCGCTCGGCATGAGTCTGCCCGGCTCCGCGGCGATCCCCGCTCCCTATCGCGAACGGCCCCAGATCGCCTACACGACCGGCAAGCGGATCGTAGATATGGTCCACGAGGATCTGAAACCTTCCGCCATCCTTACGCGCGACGCCTTCCTCAACGCGATTGCGGTCAATTCGGCCATTGGCGGCTCGACCAACGCCATCGTTCATCTAATGGCTCTGGCGCGCCATGCCGGGGTGGAGCTGGACCTGTCCGACTGGCAAAGCCATGGCCATGACATTCCCTTGCTGGTCAATCTGCAGCCTGCGGGGACCTATCTCGGGGAGGATTTCCATCAGGCGGGCGGCGTACCAGCCGTCATCGCCCAGCTGATCGGCCAGGGGCTGATCCGCGAAGACGCGCAGACCGTGAACGGGCGGAGCCTTGGCGAAAACTGCAAGCATGCCAGGATCATCCTGCCCGATGTCATCCGCACCTTTGATGCACCGCTCGCCCGGAAGGCCGGCTTTCTCGTCCTGTCCGGGAACCTGTTTGATAGCGCGATCATGAAGACCAGCGTGATCTCCGACGAGTTCCGCCGGCGCTATCTCTCAGACCCCAAATCGCCCAACACCTTCGAAGGCACCGCTGTCGTCTTTGACGGGCCGGAAGACTATCACCGCCGTATCGACGACCCGGCCGAAAAGATCACGGAAAGCTCCATACTGGTCATGCGCGGGTCCGGGCCGATCGGCCATCCCGGCGCGGCCGAAGTCGTCAATATGCGCCCGCCCGCCTATCTGATAAAAAAGGGCATAACCGCCCTGCCTTGCATGGGCGACGGCCGCCAGTCCGGCACATCAGGCTCTGCCTCCATCCTGCACATCAGCCCGGAAGCGGCGGCCGGCGGCAATATCGCTTTGCTGGAAACCGGCGACCGATTGCGCGTGGACCTTGATGCAGCACGGATCGACTGGCTCGTGAGCGATCAGGAAATCGCCAAACGCCGTAAAGTGTTCGAGGAGGCCGGCGGCTATCCCTCCCCGCCATCGCAGACCCCCTGGCAGGAGATTCAGCGCTCCATGACCGGTCAGCTGGAAACCGGCGCAGCGCTGGAACCCGCCATCAAATACCGGCGGATCATCGATACGTTCGGCAATCCGCGGGACAATCACTAGCCCGCAAACGCAAGACGGGCGGACCCGAAGGCCCGCCCGCTCGCCATGCTTATGCTTTTGAACGTCTAAGCGGCCTGCACGTCGCGGATATACTGCTCGATTTCCGACTTGATGCGCGCCGAGCGCTCGGCCACCTGGGCGGCGGTGGTAGCCACTTGGCTGGCCGCCGCCGATGTGGTGCCCGCAGCCTGCTCCAGCCCGCCCAGCGAGCGCGACACGGCCTCAGCGCCTTGTGCGGCCTCGTTGACATTGCGGCTGATCTCGCCGGTGACGGCCACCTGCTCCTCGGCAGACGAGGCCACAGCAGTCGAAATCTGGCTCACTTCGTCCACCACCTGCTCGATGGCTTTCACCGCCGACACAGCGGTCTGCGTGCCTTCCTGGATCGCGCGTATCTGTTCGATAACCGTGGCGGTGGCCTTTTCGGTCTGCTCGGCCAGCTGCTTCACCTCGCTGGCAACCACGGCGAAGCCTTTACC
>JBJHCI010000025.1:0-12080 GCA_050485925.1 Maricaulaceae bacterium | reverse complement strand
GTTTTACGGTGCGTTCTATTTCGGCTTCGGGGCTTACCTGCCTTACATGCCGGTCTGGTATGCCGAGCGGGGCCTGAGCCCGGAACTGATCGGGCTTGCGGCCGGCGCGGGCATGATCGGGCGGGTGCTGATAGCGCCCGTAGGCGCTTTCTGGTCTGACCGGGCGACGCGGCGACGCGACGCGATCTTCGCCTTCTCGGCGGCTTGCCTGCTGGTTTTCCTGCTGCACGTGCCGGCCACCGATCCGGTCTTCATCCTGGTGCTGGCGGGCCTGTCTGGCGCTACGGTAACGGGGATCGTGCCGCTGGTGGATGCCTTTGCCATGGGGTCGGCGCGGCGGGAGGGGTTTGCGTTCGGCATACCGCGCGCCGTTGGATCCGGCCTGTTCATTGTCGGTAATCTGGGCGCGGGCGCACTCATTTCATGGCTTGGCGGGGAGGCGGTGCTGGGCTGGGTGCTGGCGGGCGCGGCGCTGACGATCATAGCTGCAGCGTTTCTCCCCGAGGGGCGCATTGCAGACGCCGTCAGGTTGCCCTCAGAGCCCTCAGAAGCGCCGAGACTGATGTTGTTGCTGGCTGGGGGGCTGCCACTCGCCTTTGCCGCCTCAGCGCTGATTCAGGGTGCACACGGCTTCTATTACGCCTTCTCCGCGCTCGCCTGGCGTGCCGACGGCGTGCCGGCCTGGGCGATTGGCCTATTGTGGGCGACCGGCGTATGCGCGGAGATCATTTTCTTCGCTGTGTGGAGTCGTTTGCTACGTGGCTGGAGTGCGGCGGCCATGATGGCGCTGGGCGGTGCGGTGGCGGTTGTGCGCTGGATCGCTCTCTCTTTGAGCCCGCCACTCTGGCTGCTCTTTCCCTTGCAGACCCTGCATGCTTTCAGTTTTGCCGCGTCCTATCTCGGCTTTCTGCGCTTTGCCAGCGACCGCGCGCCTGAACGTCTCGCCGCCACCGCGCAGGCGGTCAACTCGGCCCTGTCGGGCGGCCTGGTGCTGGCGGGCGCGACCTTTGCCAGCGGTATGGCCTTTGCCGCTTTCGGGTCTGGTGGCTTTGCGATCATGGCCATTCCGGCAGGGCTCGGCATGGTGTGCGCGCTGCTGCTGGTCCGGCGTGGCTGAGAAGCGTCATCCCATCGCCATTTTTCGCATAAACGTTTGCGGCCTATTGGGCCTGAGCGCGAAGCGCCTGATATAGATGGTGATGCGCCCTGTCAGAGCGGGTGCTGCGGAGGGATATGAGTTCATCGGCTGCCGACACGCCCCGTCCGGCCGGACTCGCCATGCGCGAGGCCGATGGCAGGCTTGTGCTGGAACCGTCTGGGGATTGGCTCCTGGAGACCATCGCAAAGATGGACCGGCCTCTGCGGGAGGCGGAGGCCTCCACACCACCAGACGGGATGGTGATAGACCTGTCCGGTATCGGCCGGATCGACACCTCAGGCGCATACATACTCGGGCGGGCCCTGCGGCGGGCGGCCGATCCGGATAGCGATGCGCATTATCTCGGGGACCATCCTACTGCCCGTCGGCTGATCCGCGAGGTGCATGCGCGCACCTCAGTGCCGGAGACAGTCGGGGCTCCGGAAGAGGGTGCCGGCCTGCGCCGTCTGGTGGAACGTATCGGCGCCGGTGTGGAGGATTTTGCGGCCGAGGCTTGGGACACCTTCGCGTTTTTCGGACGTACGCTGATGACGCTGGGCGCTGCCATCATCAATCCCTCGCGCCTGCGCTTTACGCCAACCGTCTATCTGATGGAAACGGTTGGGATAAACGCGCTGCCCATCATCGCCACACTGTCCTTCTTCATAGGCGCGGTGGTCGCCTATATGGGCGCGAACCTGCTTGAGACGTTCGGCGCAGCGGTGTTCACCGTGGAGCTGGTGGGCGTGTCAGTGCTGCGCGAGTTTGGTGTGCTGATTACCGCCATCATGCTGGCTGGGCGCTCGGACTCCGCTTTCACCGCCTCCATCGGTTCGATGAAGATGCAGCAGGAAATCGACGCCATGAAGGTGATCGGCCTTGACCCGTACGAGGTGCTGGTCATTCCGCGCGTCATCGCCTGTGTCGTAATGGCTCCGCTGCTGACGCTGGCGGCGATGCTGGCGGGCCTGTTTGGCGGTTGCGTGGTGGCATGGGCGACGCTGGATATTTCGCCGACTTTCTTCATCGCCCGCCTGCAGGCAACGATGGAGTGGCAGCATTTCTTCGTGGGCATGTCCAAGGCACCGGTATTCGGCCTGATCATCGCCATTATCGGTTGCCGGCAAGGCATGAAGGTTGGCGGCAATGTGGAGAGCCTCGGCGCGCGCACCACGGCGTCGGTCGTGCAGGCGATTTTCGCCGTGATCGTCGTCGATGCGCTGTTTGCGATGATGTATCTGGAGCTCGATATATGAGCGAGCGACCGATCATCGAGGTGCGGGGGCTGCGCACCGCCTTTGGCAGTCATGTCGTTCATGACGGGCTCGATCTGGAGATCCGGCGAGGGGAGGTGCTGGGCATTGTCGGCGGGTCGGGCTCGGGCAAGTCGGTCCTGTTTCACACCATTCTGGGCCTGATTGAGCCTGAACGCGGCGAGATATTCTTCGACGGCAAACCCATGTCGCGCCTGACGCCAGCCGAGCGCCGTCGCATGGAGCGGCGCTGGGGCGTGCTCTTTCAGGGTTCGGCCCTGTTTTCCTCTCTGACCGTGAGGGAGAATATCTGCGCGCCGATCCGTGAGCATATCGAGATGCCGATAGGGCTTATGAACGAGATAGCCGACCTCAAGCTTGGCCTTGCCGGCCTAGGGGTTGAAGCGGCGGACAAATACCCCTCCGAACTGTCAGGAGGCATGAAAAAGCGGGCCGGTCTTGCCCGCGCGCTCGCACTTGACCCTGAGGTGCTGTTCCTTGACGAACCTACCGCGGGCCTCGACCCTATTTCGGCAGCGGCATTTGATGCTCTGCTGGCGGAAATTGCGCCGACTCTGGGTATCACGGTGGTGATGATCACGCACGATCTTGATACCCTGCATGCGGCCTGTGACCGGGTGGCGGCCATCGCGGATAAGCGTATTGTCGGGATCGATACGCTTGAAAGGCTCGCCCAGCATGACCATCCGTGGATCAGAAGCTATTTTGGCGGCCCGAGAGGGCGGGCCGTGTTGAGGAGCTAGTTATGGAAACCCGTGCCCATCATGCGCTGGTCGGGATGTTTGTCATCCTGCTTACGCTGGCCGGAGTGTTCTTCTTCATGTGGCTGGCCCAGATCAGCTTTGATCGCGAGTACAAGCAGTACGATATCGTGTTCGAGGGGCCTGTACGGGGGCTGAGAATAGCCTCCGAGGTGCGGTTTAATGGTATCCAGGTGGGGGAAGTAACCGATCTCGGGCTTAATCCGGACGACACCACCGAAGTCGTGGCGCGCGTGCGCGTGGATGCCGGTACGCCGGTGCGCGTGGATAGTGTCGCCCAGCTGGAACCGCAGGGTCTGACCGGTCTGTCTTACATACAGATATCGTCTGGTTCGTCCGACCAGCCCTTGCTGGAAACGCGCGCCGGGGACCGTCCCGCGCGCATCTTCGCACGCCAGACACAGCTGGACCTGTTGGTTCAGGGCGGAGAGACGCTGCTCGAAACGGCGCAGACCACTGGTCTGCTGCTAAACCGGCTGCTCAGCGAAGAAAATCAGGAAAATTTCTCGGTTCTGCTGGACAATCTGGCGATCATTTCCGGCCAGATGGCCGAGAATGGCGCGCTGCTGGAGGAGTTGCGCACCAGTGTGGCTGCAGTGGAACGCGCCGCGCAGGACATGTCGACGGCTGCGGCCAGTATCGAGCAGTTCGGCGAGACGGCAGAACGTTTCCTGCTTGAGGAAGTCGCGCCGATGGTGGCCGAGACCGAGGCTGCCTCCATCGCCGTCAACCAGGCCAGTATGGAGACCTATGACGCGCTGATCGCCATCCGCCCCGGTCTTGAGACCTTCGCCAATGACGGCGTCTACCAGCTCAACGCCGCTGCCCACGATATCCGTCAGCTTGTCGAGACGCTGGAACGGCTGGCTGCCGGGCTTGAAAATGATCCTGCCGCGCTGCTTACCCGGCAACGCGGTGAGGAAGTGGAGGTGCCCCGATGAAGACGCGTTACCCGTCCCGAACGCTTGCCGCATCGCTGGTGCTTGCCGCGCTGCTGGTGCTGTCCGGCTGCATTTCGCTCCTGCCCGAGCAGGAACGCGCGACACTTTACCGTCTGTCCAGCCAATTGCCCGCTGAAGCGACCGCCCAGCCTGATGCGCAGGTAGTGCGTGTGGGCCGCCCCTTTGCCCCCCGGGCATTGGCGGGTGACAGGATAGCTCTGGATACAGGGGAGGGGCGGATTGCCTATATGGCCGGGGCAAGCTGGGTAAGTCCGGCACCTTCTCTGATACAGGAGCTTGTCCTGGACACGTTTGACCGCCGCTCAGGCGCGGTAACGGCGGCACGGCCCGAAGATGGCGTGGCATCGCGCTATGATCTGCGGCTGGAATTGCGCCGGTTCGAGGCCGTGTACGACGAAGGTGAAAACCGCGCCCCGCGCATTGACGTGGCGATGCGTGCGCGTCTGATTGACGGAGCAGACCGGGAAGTATCGGGCGTGCGCGCCTTCACCGTTTCCAGGCGGGCGGCCAGCAACCGTCAGAGTGCCATCGTAGCGGCCTTCAGTGATGCTGCCTCGCAGGTCAGCAGGGAGCTGGTGGAGTGGACCGAGGCGCAGATCGCATCTGGCCGCGGGGAACAGGAGGGCGAGGCGAGTTAACTCCGCTCTTGCGCAGCCGGGATGATTGCGCCGAGCGGGAGGTGCCGGTAAAACGCCTCTCCTCTGGTTCCAGGGGTGGTTAGCTCAGCTGGTAGAGCAACTGGTTTACACCCAGTAGGTCGGCGGTTCGACCCCGTCACCACCCACCAGACTTCGCCAAGGCTTGTGATGCATTGCGCCATGCGGGCCCATTGGGCATAGTCGCTCCCGTCAAAGGGAGGGGCTGCAACCGGCACGATTCGCTGCTGCCGGTCTTCGTGGCCTTCCCCCGGTAAAAAGAAAACGCAAAAACGGGGAATTTTAAAACATGAGCATCGAGCTGTGGCTCTGGCTGGTCATTGGTGCCGGCCTGCTGTCCCTCATCTACGGGGCGGTGACGATCCGCTCCATCCTGTCCGCCAGCGCGGGCAATGAACGCATGCAGGAGATCGCCAAAGCCATTCAGGAAGGCGCGAACGCCTATCTGAAGCGGCAATACACCACGATCGCCATTGTCGGCGCAGTGGTGTGTGTGGTGGTGTTCTTCCTGCTCGGCTGGCAGGTGGCCGTAGGCTTCCTGATCGGGGCCATCCTGTCTGGCGCTGCCGGCTTTATCGGCATGCTGGTTTCGGTCCGCGCCAATGTACGCACCACCGAAGCCTCGCGCACCGGCCTGGATAAGGGCCTCGACATGGCGTTCAAGTCCGGCGCGGTGACGGGCATGCTCGTGGCCGGCCTCGCGCTGCTGTCGGTGGTTGGCTATTACGCGCTGTTGACCGGCCCGATGGGATTTGAACCCGTCAGCCGTCCGGTGATCGACTCCCTCGTCGCGCTCGGGTTCGGTGCTTCGCTCATCTCGATCTTCGCCCGTCTCGGCGGCGGTATCTTCACCAAAGGTGCCGATGTTGGCGGCGACATGGTCGGCAAGGTGGAAGCAGGTATCCCGGAGGATGATCCCCGCAACGCCGCCACCATCGCGGACAATGTCGGTGACAATGTGGGCGACTGCGCCGGCATGGCCGCTGACCTGTTCGAGACCTATGCGGTGACAGTTGTGGCCACAATGGTGCTGGCCTCCATCTTCTTCCGCGGCCTCATGGGTGATGTGACGGTTGGCACGATGATGCTCTATCCGCTCGCCATTGGCGCAGCGTGTATCGTGGCTTCGATCATTTCGACCTATTTCGTGCGCCTTGGCAAAGGCTCGCGCAATGTGATGGGTGCGCTCTACAAGGGCTTCATCGCCTCGGCCGTGCTCTCGCTTATCGGCGTGGGCGCGGTGACCTGGTCGCTGATCGGCTTTGACACGGTAATCACCACCTCGACGGGGACCAGCTTCAACGGCCTCGACCTTTTCCTGTGCGGTGTTGCGGGTCTTCTGGTTACCGGCGCCATCGTCTGGATCACCGAATACTATACCGGCGTCGACTTCCGTCCGGTGAAATCGGTCGCCAAGGCGTCCGAGTCCGGACACGGCACGAACGTGATCCAGGGCCTCGCAGTGTCGCTGGAATCCACCGCTCTGCCCGCCCTGACGATCATCGTGGGCATTCTGGTCACCTTCAATCTGGCGGGCCTGTTTGGCATCGCCATTGCGGTGACGACCATGCTGGCCCTGGCAGGTATGGTGGTGGCGCTCGATGCGTTCGGCCCGGTCACGGACAATGCCGGCGGTATTGCCGAAATGGCCGATCTCGACGCGTCCGTGCGCGAGACGACTGATACGCTGGATGCGGTCGGCAACACGACCAAGGCCGTCACCAAGGGCTATGCCATCGGTTCGGCGGGCCTCGGCGCGCTGGTGCTGTTCGCGGCCTATACCGAGGATTTGTCCTATTTTGCGCAGAACCCGGCCGAGTATCCGTTCTTCGCGGGTGTATCAGTCGATTTCGCCCTGTCCAACCCGTACGTGGTGGTGGGCCTCTTCTTCGGCGGCCTGCTGCCCTTCCTGTTTGGCGGCATGTCGATGATGGCCGTGGGCCGGGCGGCTGAATCGGTGGTGGCCGAAGTGCGCCGCCAGTTCCGCGAAAACCCGGGCATCATGACCTATGAGACCAAGCCCGATTATGGCCGCGCGGTGGACCTGCTGACCAAGGCTGCCATCCGCGAGATGATCGTGCCGTCCATGCTGCCGGTGCTCTCGCCCATCGTGCTGTTCTTCGCGATCTGGTTCGTCGGCGGCAATGAGATGGGCTTCAACGATGCCGGCAAGGCGCATGCGCTCGCTTCGGTCGGCGCGATGCTGCTCGGCGTCATCGTGACCGGCCTTTTCGTGGCGATCTCCATGACCTCCGGCGGGGGCGCGTGGGACAATGCCAAAAAGTATATCGAGGACGGCAATCATGGCGGCAAGGGCTCTGAAGCCCACAAGGCGGCCGTGACCGGCGATACAGTGGGTGATCCCTACAAGGACACGGCAGGCCCTGCCGTGAACCCGATGATCAAGATCACCAATATCGTGGCACTACTCCTGCTCGCCGTGCTCGCCGCAGGCGCATAATCGCCTAGACACGCGGATACGAGAAAGCCCCGGCAGCGATGCCGGGGCTTTTTTCGTGACTGGAATGCTGAACCCAGGCGGCTACTGCCTGCGCGGACCGCCTGCGCCGCCGGGCAGGTTTTCCTGGCCGGAGATCTGGTCGGTCGGCAACCGACCGACATTACCCAGCACCTGCTCGATAATAGTCAGCTCACGCCCGCGCGTGGGCGTCGTGCGCGAGACATAGCTCACCCGGCGCGAATCTGAGGCGTCGAACTCTTCCACATTCGCCACCGTGCCGTTCTCATCGAACTGGATGGCGATGACGCGCCGTGCCAGCGTGTTCGGGCGCAGGTACGAGAGATATTCGCGCGTATCGGTGATGTAATACCAGGTATTCTCTTCGAACGTGCCGCGCACTGACGGGCTGCCGAGCGTTGCCAGCACCGTGGCTTCGCTGTCCTCGCCGACGAGAATTTCCGGCACCTCGCCATCAGTATAGCGATATCCATGGGTGCGCAGGGTCGGGTTGCACGCTGTGATGACGAGCGCACCGAGCGTAATGCCCGCCAGGGTCAGCATGCGCAGGGACTTGCGATTCATTCGGTTCTGGCCTCCAAAGCCTTGCCTGCAGGTGCGTCAGCACGCGCGCTGGCGTACGACGCCCTTTTGACCTACCTGTCGCGCAGTCTAACGTCCAGTGTCGCCTTCAGGGAGTACCAAATGCCATCTTTGCTGAAACTGTTCCGCAAGGATCCGGTGAAGGCGCAGGCCGCTGCCCTTTATGTGAGCCTTCTGGAGCGCGCGCGCGAGCCAGCCCTGTATGGTGATGAGGGTGCGCCGGACACGGTAGACGGGCGGTTTGACCTTATCGTGTTGCATGCCGCCCTTGTGATGCGGCATCTGCGCGAATACGGCGAGGACGGCCAGCGCCTCGCCCAGGCTCTGTTTGCCCGCCTGTTCGACGATATGGACGCGGCGCTTCGTGAAATGGGTATCGGGGACCTAAGCGTTGGCAAGAAGATCAAGGCCATGGCCGAGGCGTTCTATGGCCGCGCCGCCGCTTATGACACGGCGCTGAAAGCAGGTGATGCCGCGGCGCTGAAAGATGCACTCTGGCGCAATCTGTTTGACAATGCCCCGGACCGGGAAGAGGCCGCCAACCGCCTTACGGACTACGCAATGGCCGCCGATGCGCGGCTGGCTAGTGTGCCGCTGGACGCGTTTCAGGCGGCCCGCCTTCCCGTGCTGCAGAGCGCCCGCTGAGCGCTTTGTCAGCGCCTCTGTGTGTTGCATAGTCCGGTTCAATGGGTAAGTTGCGGCCCTTGACGGCGGGCACGCTGACCGATTTGCCCGGCGCTGGGCAGGATAATCTTTATCGGATCGGTTTATGACATCACCGCTTGTACTTTCCCTTGACGCGATGGGCGGCGATCATGCCCCACAAGCCGTTGTGGACGGCGTGGCCGTCTTCCTCAAGGGACGCAGGCGCAAGGTCAATTTCCTGCTGCATGGCGACGAGGCCCGGCTGGCACCGCTGATAGCCGCCCATGAGGGGCTCGCAGCGGTCTGCGATATCCGCCACACCGACAGCGAGGTGGACATGTCCGCCAAGCCGTCAGAGGCGGTACGGCGCTCGCGCGGTTCGTCCATGTGGAACGCGGTGGAAGCCATCCGCAGCGGAGATGCCCATGTGGCGGTGTCGGCGGGCAATACAGGTGCGCTGATGGCCATTTCCAAGGTGATACTGCGCATGAAGCCGGGCGTTCACCGCCCTGCCATCGCGGCGAGCTGGCCCGGCCCGAAAGGCTTTACCACCGTGCTGGATGTCGGCGCGAATGTGGAGTGCCCACCCGCTCAGCTGGTCGAGTTCGCAATTATGGGTGAGGCCTTCCACCGCGCTCTGCACGATGTGGTGCGCCCGACCGTGGGCCTGCTCAATGTCGGGCAGGAAGAGCTTAAGGGTAATGGCATTGTACGCGATGCCGACCAGCTTCTGCGCGCGGCTGGACTGGACATGGACTATCGCGGCTTCGTGGAAGGCAATGACATCTCTCTTGGAACGACGGATGTCGTGGTTACGGATGGCTTTACCGGCAATGTCGCGCTGAAAACGGCTGAAGGCACGGCGCGGCTGGTGGCCGGCTGGGTCCGCGAGGCGCTGACCAGCTCGCTTGTCGCCAAGGCGGGGGCGGCCCTCCTGCAGCTTGGCGCGCTCGATCAGCTGCGCGCGAAGATGGATCCGAACAGCGTAAATGGCGGCGTGTTTCTGGGCCTGAATGGCGTGGTGGTCAAAAGCCATGGCGGCACCGACGCAGCCGGCTTTGCCACTGCGCTGCGCATCGCGCTGGAATTGGCCGATAGCGCCTTCCTGAACGAAATCGAACGCAATCTCTCTCTCCTGGCGGCGGCGCAGGACGAAGGAGCCGGTTCCGGCGAGGATGTCCGCCAGCAGGAGACGGCGTGACCCAGCCCCGTTCGTATATCGCCGGTATCGGCACCTATCTGCCAGCCCGCGTAATGACCAACGCGGACATGTCCGCGTTGGTGGAGACTTCAGACGAATGGATACGCGAGCGCACCGGTATTGCGCAGCGCCATATCGCTGCCGATGACGAATACACCTCAGATCTGGGGGTTGAAGCGTCGCGCGCCGCGCTCGCGCATGCGGGGCTGAGCACGGACGATATCGATCTCATCATCGTGGCGACGGCTACGCCTGACCTGACCTTCCCTGCCACGGCCACCATCGTGCAGAACAAGCTGGGTATCCATCATGGCGCGGCGTTTGACGTCCATGCGGTATGCTCGGGATTTCTCTACGCCCTGGCGGTGGCGGATAATTTCATCAAAGCCGGGCAGGCCGCCAACGCACTGGTGATCGGGGCAGAGACCTTCTCGCGTATCCTGGACTGGACAGATCGGAGCACCTGCGTCCTTTTCGGCGACGGGGCGGGAGCCATCGTGCTGTCTGCTGCCGGAGAGGGCGAGGGGTTGATCAAGACCCATCTGCGCTCGGACGGGCAGTTCTGCGACCTGCTCTATGTCGATGGCGGCCCCTCGCGCACGAAGACGGTTGGGCATCTGCGCATGCAGGGCAATCAGGTTTTCCGCCACGCGGTCGGCAAGATTGCCGGTTCCATGGAGGAACTGGCGGGCATGACAGGCATTCCGATCAGCGAGATTGATTGGTTTGTGCCGCATCAGGCAAATCAGCGTATCCTCGAAGGTGTGGCAAAGAGGCTCGCCATACCGGTTGAGAAGGTGATCTCGACCGTGGCGCGCCACGGTAACACCTCGGCGGCTTCCATCCCTTTGGCCTTTGATGCGGCGGTTAAGGACGGGCGGATCAGGCGCGGTGATCTGGTGCTGATGGAGGCGCTGGGCGGGGGGTTCACCTGGGGCGCGGCATTAGTGCGATATTGATGATAAAGCTATGGTTAACATTGACCGGCGCGCCGTGCCCGGCATACCTTCATCGCCGGGTAGTCAGAACGGGGAGTTTCCGATGACGGGCAAGACGCTTACGCGTGCAGACTTGGCCGATGCCGTCCACCGGGATGTAGGGCTTTCCCGACAGGATTCAGCAGCGCTGGTGGAGTCCGTACTCGGCATGATTTCTGACACGCTGGTAAAGGGTGAAACGGTCAAGTTGTCCTCCTTCGGTTCCTTCCAGCTGCGCGACAAGAACGGCCGGGTGGGGCGCAATCCGAAAACAGGCGAGGAGGTGCCGATCGACCCGCGCCGCGTGCTGGTGTTCAAGCCCTCACAGGTTCTCAAAGAGCGGGTCGACAACGCGCTGTCGAAGTAAGTAAGGCCTCATGCCGGTGGATAAGTCCGCAGACGCTTACCGCACGATTTCCGAGGCTGCTGCCGAGGTGAACCTGCCTGCGCATGTGCTGCGTTTCTGGGAATCCAAGTTCACTCAGCTCAAACCGGTCAAACACAAGGGCGGGCGCAGGCTATACCGTCCCCAGGACATCTTGTTCCTCAGCGGGTTGCGGCGGCTGCTTTACGAAGAAGGTTATACGATCAAGGGCGTGCAGAAATATCTGCGCGACCATGGAGCCGCGGCCGTGGCCGGGCTGGGTGAAGGCGGTGCGCCGGAACCTCCCGCTCCGGCCTCTGATATCACTGAAGTCGCGCCCGAAGCCGGAGCTTATGATCGTGGCGCAGATGACAATGAGGCCGCGATGACGCCGGCGCTGACGGCCCGGCTCGAAGCGGCGCTCTCGCGGGTCGAGATGGCGCGTGCCCGGCTGAACGAGGCGCTGGCTGCGCGCCGGTGACAACGGGCGCATCGCGCATGTTGCCAGCAGTGTGGGCGCAGCCTATAAGACCGCTCCTTCGCCTTAGCCCCTTGGCGGAGAGAACAAGTCGGAGCGTGGCGCAGCCCGGTTAGCGCACTGGTCTGGGGGACCAGGGGTCGCGAGTTCAAATCTCGCCGCTCCGACCATTTTCATCCGGCCGAGCCGGTGGTCTTAACAATCCCCACATCCCTTGCGATAACCCCCGATGCCAGCATCAGCGAGATGGCGCTTGCGGCAAAGAACCACAGGCCCGGCAGGCTGGCCGCGCTCATCATGGGCTGGTTCGACCACAACACGATGAAGATCGCCACCACCAGCACGTCGGTCAGGGACCATTTGCCCATCAGCTCGATCAGGCGCATGGCATAGGGCGTTACCCGCTCCCGCGGCAGGCGGTGGACCAGGATGAGTATCGCCGCCTTCACAAGCGGTGTGCCAACCGAGAACAGGCCGATCAGCAGGAAGAGGCCCAGCTCGCGCGCGGCCAAAAGAGCGGCCAGAGTGTCGAGCAGGGAATAGCGCTCGGTGAAGACCAGAAG
>JBJHCI010000024.1:0-12879 GCA_050485925.1 Maricaulaceae bacterium | reverse complement strand
GCATGTGGAGCTATGACAGCCCTGCCGAGGCGGTCACAGACGTGCTGCGCCTGTCCCAGGGCATGAGCTACAAGAACATCATGGCCGATCTGCCAATCGGCGGCGGCAAAAGCGTTATCATCAAGCCGAAGGGCGAGTTTGACCGCGATGCCCTGTTCCAGGCCTTTGGCCGCGCCGTGGATTCGCTCGGCGGGCATTATATTTCAGCTGAAGATGTGGGCGTAGGCCCTGACGACATGGTCAGCGCCCGGCGCACCACGCGCCATGTAGTCGGCCTGCCGCAGGGTACGGGTGACCCCTCGCCCACCACGGCCAAGGGCGTGTTTTTCGGCATCCAGGTGGTGGCCGAGAAGGTGCTTGGCAAATCCTCGCTGGAGGGCGTGCGCATCGCGGTGCAGGGCGCGACCGGCCATGTCGGCGCGTATCTGTGCCGCCACCTTGCCAAGGCGGGCGCGGAGCTGACCCTGACCGACATCAATACCGATGCTCTCGAAGCACTCGCAGCCGAGCTCGGTGCAAAGACGGTCGGCAAGGACGATATCTATGACGTCGAGGCCGATATCTTCACCCCGTGTGCGCTCGGTGCCGTGATCAACGAGACCACGATTGACCGGCTGAAAGTGCGCGCGGTGGCAGGTGCGGCCAATAACCAGCTGGCCACGCGCGAAATGGGTGCAGAACTTATGAAGCGCAAAATCGCCTTCGCGCCCGACTACGTGATCAATGCCGGAGGCATTATCAACATCATGGGCGAGCTCGACACCCGGTTCGATAGCCGCTGGGTGGAAGGCAAGCTGCAGGGACTGAAATCGACGCTCGGCGAAATTCTCGACACGGCGGAAAGTGAGGGCCGCCCGGCCAATCTCATCGCCGATGAGATCGCCCGCCAGCGTATCGAGGATGCCCGCGCAGGCACCCGCCACGCGGCGGAGTAGCTCCTTCTAAGATCTGTGACCTGCCCTAGAGCGCGTCCTGATGCACGCGTCCGGGCAGGCGCAGGTCCGGGCAGAAGCCCAGCCGTACGGAGCCGTTATCGGCGCTGGCCAGAGCCACGCGTTGGCTCGGTCCGTCACCGCTCCAGCCAAAGTGCATGAGGTCGATATCGCCATCCGGACGGACGGCCAGCTCAATGCGGCCCTGGCCTGCCGTACCGCAAGAGGTCCGTGAGCATTGCCAGAGCCAGAGTATGGCTGAATGGATGCCCGGTCGCCGGCTATCGTCGGCCCGTGAGAGCCGCCAACCAAAACGGGGGATATAGGTATCGGGGCCGACGGCCGGTGGCTCGTCGGGCATGCGCACCCGTATCTCCCCGTCCTCCGGGCGGGCCATACGCAGCAAGCCTGTCGACGTGTTTTCCGGCGTCAGTGTGCCGGCAAAGGACAGGGCGAGTGTCTGGCCCTCTGCCGCGCAGTTCAGCGCGCCCTCCTCGTCATCTGCCACCTAGCTGCCGTGAAAGTTGAGCCCGGCAAAGCTCGCGGGGTCGAAATCATCATCGGCGATTGCACCGCCAGCTGTCAGGAAGGCTATGGCAGGCACCGCCAGAAGCGTGCGTGTGATCGGGGTCATTTCTTGTCTCGCCTCCTGCGCGTTGCACCCGTCGCAGCTTATGAAGGAAGGCACGACCCGCCAACTGACAAGCTTGGCAACGCCGGTACCTGTTCCTCTCATTTTCCCGGCGGAGGTCGGGATCCAGAACAAGACTGGGCCCCGACTTTCGTCGGGGAAACGCTTGGTTCATTGGAGACGTAGATGGTCGTCGGTCGGCTCACGGCGAGGAAATCGTCGGTTCAGGATCAAGCGATCTTTCAGCGCGTCACGAAGCTGCTTTGCCTTCGGCGTCTTGCGATACTGAAGCTCGAAATATAACGATAACAGGGCACTCCAGTCGCTATCCTGCATCTCGCCATCAGGCTTTTTGTGGTCGGCATGCAGTTTGAGCAGGGCCTGAATCGACCAGTTCTTTAGCGGGCGTTGGCTGCCATAGATCGGCGAGGAAGATGGCTCAGAAGCTACCCATCCCCTTCGGTCTAAGGTGGCGAATCCAAGCGCGGCATTCGCTTCGAGACATTGGATAAGAGCTGAAATAATTGTTTCGCCCTCGGCAAAAAAACCAGCAAGTTCCGATGCGGTTTGTGGCGAACTCGTCAGGAGATTGCGGACTGATGTCGTTTGTTTTTCGGGACTAGATGGCCAGTTGGGCAAATTGCTTGGCTGTGACATCGCGCACTCCCGGTAGGTGACATATGTCATGACCGGTTCAAGGCTAGCTTCTAGGCGATCAGTGGCGCAATCACGAACTTCCCTTCCCTGTTGCATTGCAGCAAAAAAAGCGCTTCGCTTCGCCGGACAAAAGGGCTGGGCATGTCCGCTAGCAAGAAAACCGCTCCGGCACCCTGCCGGAGCACGATCTGCAAATACAATCAGGGGAAGACATTCATGAGCGATATCCGGTTTGAGGGCCGCGTGGCGATCATCACGGGCGCAGGGGCAGGCCTTGGCCGGTCGCACGCGTTGGCGCTGGCCGCACGCGGGGCGAAAGTCGTGGTCAATGATCTGGGCGGTGCGGTCGATGGTACGGGCGGCTCGATCAGCGCCGCGCAGGCTGTCGTCAACGAGATCACGGCGAAGGGCGGCGAGGCGATCGCGCACGGCGCCAATGTGACCAAAGCCGAGGAGGTCGCCGACATGGTCCAGGGCACCATGAAACAATGGGGTCGGGTCGACATCCTGGTGAACAATGCCGGCATCCTGCGCGACAAGAGCTTCGCGAAGATGACGCTGGAGGACTTCCGGGCCGGTCTGGATGTCCATGTCATGGGCGCTGCGACCTGTACCAAGGCGGTGTGGGAAATCATGCGTGAGGCCAATTATGGCCGCGTGGTGATGACCAGCTCGTCCTCCGGGATTTACGGCAATTTCGGCCAATCCAACTATGGCGCGGCGAAAATGGGCCTCGTCGGCTTCATGAACGTGCTGCATCTGGAAGGCGCGAAGAACAATATCCGCGTCAACGCGCTCTCGCCCACCGCGCGCACCCGTATGACCGAAGGCCTGATCCCTGAAGAGGCGCTCAAACTGATGACGGTGGAGAGCGTCACGGCGGGACTGGTCTATCTCGTCAGCGAGGACGCGCCGAGCCGTACCGTACTGTGCGCCGGGGCGGGCGGCTATGCCGCCACGCGCATCTATGAGACCGATGGCATCTTTCTGCCCCCTGCAGAACAGACGCCGGAGAATGTCGCGAAGCATTTCGCGCAAATTCTCGATCCCAAGGGCCAGGAGCCCTATGAGCAAGGCGGGCAGCAGACCATGAAATTCATCACCAAGGCGGCTGAAGCGGCGGGCGTGAAGCTTGGTTAGCCCGGCTTGCGGTAGTGGATGATGCCCCAGGCCAGCAGGCCCTGATCGGCGGCCTTCACCCAATTGGTAAGGCCGTCCAACATACGCTCCACATAAGCCTCGGATACCTCGCCCTTCAGCTCACCACGCCGGGTCAGAAGCTCCTCGCGCACACGCGCATAATGGGTACGTAGCTGGCCCGTCATGGCCGCGCACCCGGCATCTTCGAGGCCAAGCGCGTGAAGCGTGCGCCGGTAGAAGGCAAAGGAGCCGAGGCTTGGCAGGTGGATGCGGTCATAGACCGGCTGCAGGGCGGCCGGATCGTCCACAATGTCAGCCTGCATCGGATCGGTGAAGATGATCTCCCCGCCGGGTTTGAGCACGCGCGCGGCGTTTTGCAGGACGCGCTCGCGGTTGGCCGAATGCAGGAAAGCATCCTGTGACCAGACAATGTCGAAGCTGGCATCGGGGTAGGCCCGGTCTTCAAACGCGCCGTGATCGATTGCGATCAGGTCTGACAGCCCCTGTTCAGCGGTCAGGGCGGCATTGCGCGCGTTTTCCACCCCGGAGAGATTAAGGCACGTAACGTGCGCGCCATGCTCGCGGGCGAGATAACGCGCTGCGCCGCCATAACCGGCACCCAGATCAAGCACGCGCGCGCCCGGTTCAAGCCGGGCCAGCCGCGAGGCCATGTGTGCCACTGTTTTGCGGCTAGCGTCGCGGATTGGGCTGTCCTTGGTGTCATAAAGCCCGACATGAATGTCTTCTCCGCCCCAGATCAGGGCGTAGAAGCGGTCGGCGTCATCGCTGTCATAATAGGTCTCGGCGGTTTTCACCGCAGCCTGCATATCACCCGCCAAAGCTCTTCTCCGCAACATGTATGAAGAAATCAGGGTCGTGATCGGTGTAGGTCTCCTGGAAATCGCCGTAAGTGCGCACACGCTGGAAGCCGATCTCCTGCATCAGCCCACGCACATAACTCTTGCGCAGCGGGAACATGTTGAGGTGATAGACCGACTTGTCGGGAAACTCGTAGCGGAAGCGCGCCAGGGTCTCATCGACATATTCCGGCGCAGCTGAAACCTGATCCCCGCAATAATAATATTTGTGCTTGCTGTTGAAGCCGACATCCAGGATCGCGTCGTAATTGCGCTGATCGATGATCAGGATGCCGTCATGCTTCAGCGCGGCATAGAATTCGGCCAGCGCCCGGCGGCGGTCCTGCTCGTCGTGCAGGTGGGTGAAGGAATTGCCAAGGCAGATCACGGCGTCATAGCGACCGTGAATATCCCGGTTCAGGGCCCGCCAGTCGGCAAGAGCCGTGTGCAGGACGAGCCCCCGCTTGCGGGCATTTTCAAACGCCTTGGCCAGCATCTCTGCTGAGCCGTCTGCACTGGTCACCTGAAACCCGGCTTTCAGTAGCTGGACGGAGTGAAACCCCGTGCCGGTGGCGACATCAAGCACGTCTGTCTTGCCACGCGCGCGAAGAATGTCGATGAAGAACTGGCCTTCGCTTTCGGCGCGCGCGTCCCAGTCAATGAGCTCGTCCCATTTTTCCACGAAGCCTTTGACGTATTCCTCGCGATAATGGTCCGACTCCCTGACAGTGATAGGGTCGTTGCCGTAACTCTGTTCAGCTTTTCCTGGCTCTGCGCCGGTCTGGACGCGCGTTTCCGCAGGGCCGGTCATGGACTGGCTCCCTTGAAATTGCTTTGCCCCCTCTTCGAAATGCATCGCGCGGGGGACGGAACGGTGTTGAGCGCGGTCACCATAGGCAAATGGCCCGGCGAATGTAACCCCCGCTCAGTGAAGGCTTTGATGACGGCTCACGAAGGTCTAAGACTGGGCAGGAAAGCGGGCCGATGCGGCACCGTACCCGATACTGGAAGGGAGACATTCCATGCGTGAAGCCGTCATCGTATCCACTGCCCGCACGCCGATTGGCCGGGCTTATCGTGGCGCGTTCAACAATACCCAGGCTCAGGAACTGGGCGGGCATGTCATCGCCGAGGCGGTGAAGCGCGCCGGTGTCAATGGCGCAGAGATCGACGATGTGGTGATGGGCGCTGCGATGCAACAGGGCTCCACCTTCCAGAACACGGCGCGCCAGTGCCTCATCCGCGGCGGGCTGCCCACCAGCGTGTCGGGCCAGACCGTGGACCGCCAGTGCGCTTCCGGCCTGATGGCGATCTCGATGGCGGCCAAGCAGATCATTTCCGACGGGATGAGCGTCACGGTCGGCGGCGGTCTGGAGTCGATCTCGCTTGTCCAGAACGAGCATATGAATATCCACCGCGCCTTTGATCCGTGGATCAATGAGCACCGGCCCGACCTTTACATGTCCATGCTGGAAACCGCCGAGATCGTGGCCGAGCGCTACAAGGTCTCTCGCGACGCGCAGGACGAATACGCGCTGCAGTCCCAGCAGCGCACGGCTGCCGCTCAGGCCGCCGGCAAGTTCGATGACGAGATAGTCCCGCTCGCGTCCAAGATGGGCGTGATGGACAAGGCCACGGGCCAGATTTCCATTGTGGACACGAAGCTGGAAAAGGACGAAGGCAACCGCGCCGACACCACGCTGGAGGGTCTCTCGGGCCTGAAAACCGTTCACGCCAACGGCCAGAAGGTGAAGGAAGGCAAGTTCATCACCGCCGGCAACGCCTCCCAGCTCTCTGACGGCGCATCCGCCAGCGTGCTGATGGAAGCGAAAGAAGCCGAACGCCGGGGGCTCACCCCGCTAGGAGCCTATCGCGGTATTGCGGTTGCAGGCCTTGATCCGGACGAGATGGGTATCGGCCCGGTCTATGCTGTGCCGAAGCTGCTGAAAGCTAACGGCCTGAAGATGGACGATATCGGCCTGTGGGAGCTCAATGAGGCATTCGCCGTGCAGGTACTCTATTGCCGTGACAAGCTCGGCATTCCGAATGACCGGCTGAACGTCAATGGCGGAGCCATCTCCATCGGCCACCCCTATGGTATGAGCGGCGCGCGCATGACCGGCCACGCCCTGATTGAGGGCAAGCGCCGGGGTGCCAAATACGTCGTCATCACCATGTGTGTGGGCGGCGGAATGGGTGCTGCGGGCCTGTTCGAGGTATACTAGGCCGGATTAGCAGGGAGGGGGCGCATATGCGGACAAGGTGGCTGATAGCAGCATTTGCAGGGCTCATCATTGGCCTTTCTGCCTGCGCTCCCGCCACGTCGGGCGGTGTTACAAGCGCGTTCTCCGCCTCACCGGTTCCGGCGGACTTCACCCCGCGCGAGCCCTCCCGGCCAGAACTCTCCGGCTATATCGCTGAAGGGCCGGGTTTCATGGTCGAAATGATGTTCGACGAAGCCGCTGACGGCGGGGTGGAGATCGACACCATTATTGATACGGGTGGCGCTGCCCTGCTGAGGCCGCAACTGGCCATGGGCGAGCCGTGGCTGGCTGACGGGGTGCAGCGCTATCACGGACGGCTGGACCGGCATGGCGAGATCGTGCTGACACTGGAGGCTGGCCCGTGCGCCATCGGTGATTTCCGCTACGGGCTTTTTGCAACACTCAACCTGCGAGGCGGAGTCTATGAGGGCTGCGCGCGCGAAACGGGGCCGCATGTCCGCTGGACGCACGAGATCGGGGAATTCCTGCCCGCGATAGACGCTTGTCTTGCAGATGATGATGTACCTGCGGGCAGCAATCGGTGGGTCAGCCTCGCTTACAGGCGGGGTGAAGCGGTGATTGTCCGGTTCGAGTATCCTGGCATGGGCCGGTTTGACTGCCACAATGACGAAATGGGCCTGCGTTCAACCGAGGTGCCTGAACGGCGGGGCCGTCTTCCTGGCGAAGGTGATCCCTATTTCCTGCCAGGCCGCATGCCCGAAGCTGGGGAAGGGTGTTTCCTCTATGAACGCGTCGTGGACAGCGAAGGCCGGCTGATCGGTGCGCTGGCTCATGATGTGTGTCTGTCCGGCTCGGTCAGTTAGAAACGCTCGCCTGCGGGCCGACTCATTGCAATCTGCGCGCCATGATCCTTACCGCCGCGCTCGCCATGACCGTGCTGACTGCCGACGCCTCCGTGCCAGAGCGCACGCAGGGGCTGGTTGATGCGCGCCTTGTCAATATACGAGATGGCGCGGCGGATCTCTGGCTGGCGCTGGAGGTGCAGCCTGATGCATTTGAGACCGCTTCGGGCGCAGACTGGGTTGCCATGACGATGACCGGCGGCACCTGTCAGCCGCGCGAGATCATCCCTCCGGCGGGCCGCCCGGTTACCCGCATCACATTGGCGCCGGACGGTGAGGCGTCCTGTGCCATGCGCATCGACGGAGCATGGCAGGTTGCTCTGCCCCGCCTTGCCGAAGGCGGAGTGATCGTCGCTCTGGACGGGATCGTGCTGGCACCGGTTGTACCGGTGGTGGCCGCTGTGGCTCAACCCGCACAACGCTACACATCCGGGCCGAACCAGGGCACTGGCGATCAGACAGGTCAAACACTGCAGACGGGTGCTGGCGGAGAGGAAACCGGCAGTGCAGGCAGAGGTGCCACAGGCGCCCCGACCGCGCTGGCGGCGACGCCCGGCGGGCTGTGTGCGGAAACGGCGACACGGCTGGAAGACACCCCATGGGACCTGGCCGCCATGTCGGCGCATGGCGACTGTCTGGGCGGAGAAGGGCGTACAAGCGACGCGCAGACGCTCTATGAGCGCGTGCTGGCATTCGAGCCTGGTCATTTTGCGGCAGCCCTCGGGTTGGCGCAGATCCGGGCAGAGGCGGGTGATATCGACACGGCACGCGCCCTGTTCGAGACGGCCGCGGCTGCCGCTCGCACCGATGGCGAAGCGCTCGCCGCAAGATCGGCAGCCGAGGCGCTTGGCGTTGCGGACGAATAAACGTCACCTGATTAAGCCGATTGAAACCCATTGTCTCTAAGACGGGATTTGCCGGACGGAAAACCGACCGGTGGGTGTAGTTTTCAAGCCGCGCAAACAGCGGCGTAAATCTGGGTTGGGTGACATCATGAAACTGATCAAATCTGTAGCTCTGGCCGCCGTTTTGGCTTCTGGTTTTGCCGCCGCTCCGGCGCTGGCGATGTCAGATCGCGAAACGGTCAATGTTGTTGCGCCGGAATATCCGCGCGGTGCCGAGCGCCGTAATCTCGAGGGCCAGGTCACCGTGCGCTACAACGTGACGCCGGAAGGTGAAGTGGCCGATGTGGAAGTGGTCGAAGCCACGCCGGCGGGCGTCTTTGAACGGGCCGTGCTGCGCGCGCTGGAGCGCTGGCGCTACGCACCCGCCGAAGAGACGACCGAAGGTGTTGAACAGGTCTTTAACTTCGCGTTTGCCGACTAGGCAGTAGGCATTAAGGGCGGCGCAGGTGATTCTCCGCCGCCCTTTTTCGCGCCGGGCGCGTTAACCATAACGGGGAAAACAGGATGAAGCTGAACCTCCACTCTGTCCGTACGCGCCTGATCGCCGCTTTTGGCCTTGTGGCGCTGACAGGCGTCGCTGCATCGGCAGCCGGTATGATTGCCTTGCAGAGCGCACGCGGCGCCCTGACCGGTGTGGTGGAGGAAGCCGCCCCGATGGCCAATGCGGCCAGCGCGCTTGAAGCCGCCAGCGGGGCCATCACAGGCGAGCTGGCTGCTTTTGCCCGCTCGGCAGATGCGGTGGACATGACCGCTTCGGAAACCCGCCTTGCCAGCCTTCTGGAACGCGCCCGCGGCGCGATCAGTGATCTGGGCGCAGCGGGCCTTGCGCCTTCGCGCACAGCTGAACTGACAGGCCTTGTTGATGATCTGGCTGCAGGTGTGGACGCGGCCAACGCGCCCACCCAGGCCAATCTGGAAGCCCGCAGCGCGCGTCTTGACGCGGTATCGCGTGCCATCGCCGATCGGGCAGCCGCTGTCGCTGCGCTGGAAACGGGGCTGGAGAACGCGGCCAATGCGCAGGAGCTGGAAACCTATTTGCGCATCATCATCGATCTCAATCTGGTGCTGACCCAGTACGCTGAGCTGGACGGGGCACAATCGGCGAATGAAGTGGCCGATGTGGAGGCCCGCTTCGAGCTGGCCATGGATGAATTGTTCGTCAATCTCGCTATTCTCGGCGATGCGGCTGCCGGCGCGGTCACCGAGTCCGCTGAAGCGCTCATTGCGCGCGGCGAAGGGCGTCAGGGCGTGTTTGCCCTGCGTACCGTCGAAATCGAAGCCGAGATGGCCGCCGCCGATGCCGTGGAAGATGCACGCATTGCCCATGCGCTCCTGTCGTCGGAGGTGGAGACGCTGGTGACCGAAGCCACGGCCATGGCCGCAGCGGCGCGCTCAAACGGCTACACGGCGGTTCTGTCCGGCCAGATCCTTCTGATCGTCATGGCAGTGGGCGCCATCGTCATCACCGGCGTGATCGGCTGGTTCTATGTACACGCCAATCTTCTTGAGCGCCTGACACGCATTTCCCGCACAATGACCGCTCTGGCTTCGGGCGATACCGGACAGGCCGTTGACGATCACGGCAAGGACGAAATCGCCGACATGGCCAGCGCCGTGGCCGTGTTCCGCGAGAACGAGATCGAGCGGATACGTCTGGCCAGTGAGAGCGAGGCCGAACGCGCCGCGCGTGAGGCCCGGGCGAAGACCATCGAAGCGTTGGTCAAGGACTTTGAGGACACCTCGACGCGCGCGCTGGAAGCCGTATCGCACGCTGCGGGTGAGATGGAGATGGCTGCCAACGCGCTCACCGAAAGCTCCAACAGCGCCACCTCACGCACGGCCGAGGTCAATGATGCCGGGGTGCTCGCCGCGCAGAATGTGGACACGGTGGCGGCGGCGGCTGAGGAAATGACCTCCTCCATCGCGGAGATCGCCCAGCAGATCGCGCGCTCATCCACTATAGCGCGCAGCGCGGCGGACGAGGTGTCGGGTGCCAGTCAGGACGTGACGGCACTCAGCGAGGCGGCCGGCCGGATTGACGGCGTGGTCGGGCTGATCAACGAGATTGCCGAAAAGACCAATCTTCTCGCGCTCAATGCAACGATCGAAGCCGCCCGCGCGGGCGAAGCCGGCAAGGGCTTTGCCGTTGTCGCCAGCGAGGTGAAGACGCTAGCCGAACAGACCTCACGGGCGACCGGCTCGATTTCCGAGCAAGTGACGGGCATCCAGTCCGCGACCGAGAAGGCGGTGGGCGCAATTACCGCCATTGGCGGCGTGATCAACGAGATGAACGAGATCTCAACCGCCATTGCCGCCGCCATGGAAGAGCAGCGCGCGGCGGCCGAGGAGATCACCCGTTCCGCGCAGGAAGCCGCAGGCGGCACGCGCCGCGTCTCTCAAGCCATTCAGGGCGTGGACGCGGCGGCCTCCGAGACCGGCCAATGTGCGGCACAGGTCAATGAAGCCTCCCACGGGCTCTCAAACGAGGCCGGCACGCTCAGAGGTGCCGTGGCGCGGTTCCTGGAAGGCGTACGCGCGGCCTGATGCGACAACGCTGAATGGCTTGCGGCCTAACGGCAGGCGTGGTGGGAGCATAAGCTGAACACGCCTGCTTGCCTCCCCTTCCGGCTTTGCGTATATCCGCGCCTCCGGCCTGTTTGCTGCCGGGCGGACGAGACAGTCCGGTGCGCCTTGATGGCGGGATAGCTCAGCTGGTTAGAGCGCAGGACTCATAATCCTGAGGTCGAGAGTTCAAGTCTCTCTCCCGCTACCACTTCTTTTTCCGGTGGCTTTTTCGTCACTGTGGGCAGACCGCCCGTAGCGTGCGTTTCCTCCAGCAATTGAAGCGGGCCGACGCTTGACACCGACAGGCCCCGCAGGTAGTTACCGCGGCTCAGTTTTTGACGGGTCCGCCCGTTCCTTCCCGCCTGCGCGGCAGCCCGCCCTTCATGAAGGGGCGGCTGGTATCCGGTCAGAGGTGGCGAAGGGGCAGGTCGGGCCCTGTGATACCGTTCAGGAGCCAGTGCCGTGAAACGTACATTCCAGCCGTCCAAACTTGTCCGCGCCCGGCGTCACGGTTTCCGCGCCCGGATGGCCACCAAGGCTGGCCGTCAGGTGATTGCGCGCCGCCGTGCGCGTGGCCGCAAGCGGCTCTCGGCCTGAGCGCCCTCAACCCCAAACCAGTGAATTACCCGAATCGCGCTGCGCGCCTCCGCGTGCGGCGCGATTTTTTACGTGCGCGTGATACCGGACGCTCAACGGCGCGCGCCGGTATGGTGGTACAGGCCGTGCTGCGCGATCCGCCGGACGGTCCGCCCCGCGCAGGTTTTACAGCCTCGAAGAAGGTCGGCAATGCGGTCCAGCGCAACCGCGCGCGCCGGCGGCTGAAAGAAGCGGCCCGGCTGATCCTGCCCCTTCATGGCACGGCTGGAACCGACTATGTGTTCATTGCGCGCGCTGGCACGGCTGCACGGCCTTGGACGGCTTTGCTTGACGATATGAAAAGCGCATTGCTAAGCCTCGCCGCGCCAGACAGGCTCCGCAAGACCGTGAAGGACATCCAAGATCATGGGTGAAACCCGTAATATGCTCATCGCGATCGTCATCGCGATCGTCATCCTCACCCTGTATCAGATGTTCATCGTCGAACCGATGACGGCCGAACAGCGCGCCGAGCGCGAGGCCGCCGAGGCCGCGCGCACCGAACAGGCCGCACCCGGAGACGAGAGGCCTGATGCGTTTGGCACAGACGAGCGCCCCACAGGCCTTGCAGGCTTTGTGGAGCGCGATGTGGCGCTGGCCCGGTCAGAGCGGATCGAGATCCGCACGCCCGCGCTGGAAGGCTCCATCTCGCTCAATGGTGCGCGCTTCGATGATCTGCGCCTTCTGCGCTATGACGTGGCCGTGGGCGTGGACGAGCCGGTCACGCTCCTCTCCCCGCAGGGCACGCGCGGCGGACATTATGCGGTCGATGGCTGGACAGGGGCTGCTGGCGCGCCCTCAGGCCTTCCCGGTCCTTCCACCCGCTGGGAAGTGACGGGAAACCGGACGCTCACCCCCACCAGCCCGGTGACCCTGGAATACACCACAGGCGATCTCACCTTCCGGCGCACCATTGCGGTGGATGAGGATTACCTCTTCACCGTCACCGATGCGGTGACTAATGCCGGGGCCAGCCCGATCTCGCTCTCGCGCTTTGGTGTGGTGCGTCAGGAGGGCATCCCCGAGGACGCCACCAATTTTTTCATCCTGCATGAAGGCCCGATTGCGGTGGTCGGCAATTCACTGATGGACCGCAAGTTCAACCCGCTGGCCCGTGACGGCTCGATGGAGCGCACCGGCGCTGGCGGCTGGACCGGGATTACCTCGAAATACTGGCTGACCGCGCTTGCCCCGGAAGGGGAAGAAGATATCCGCGTGCGCTTCGAGGCGCGCGAAAGTGGCGGTATCACCCTGTTTGAGTCCAGCTTTGTGCGCACTGCCGACACGGTCGAGCCGGGCGCGACACTGACCAGCACCTCGCGGGTCTATGCCGGTTCCAAATCCGTCCCACTCCTACAGCGATACGAGGACGAGGCCAGTATCGCCCGCGTGGATCTGGCGGTGGACTGGGGCACGTTCTGGTTCTTCA
>JBJHCI010000023.1:0-12904 GCA_050485925.1 Maricaulaceae bacterium | reverse complement strand
CATCCAGCGTGATCGGCTTGGCCGGATCGCCGGCGGCCAGGATCAGCACGCGCTCCACATTATTGCGCAGCTGGCGGACATTGCCCGGCCAGCTATGCGCCTGCAGCGCGGCCATCGCGTCCTCCCCGATCTTGCGCCGGTTGAGGCCGGACATCGCGGTCAGGCGCTCGATGAAATGTTCCACCAGCATCGGAATGTCCTCGCGCCGGTCCGACAAGGGTGGCACGTCCACCGGCACCACGGCGAGGCGGTGATAGAGGTCCTCGCGGAAGCGCCCCTGGGTGATCAGCACGCGCAGATCGCGCGATGTGGAAGACAGGACGCGGACATTGACCTCCACATCCACCCCGCCGCCCAGCCGGCGGAAGCGTTGTTCGACCAGCATGCGCAGAAGCTTGCCTTGCGTGGCGAGCGGCATGTCGCCCACCTCGTCGAGGAAAAGCGTGCCGCCATGGGCCTGCTCCAGCAGGCCGATGCGTTCCACCCCGCCATCGCTGCGCTCGGCACCGAACAGCTCTTCCTCCACACGCTCCGGGTTCATCATGGCCGCGCTGACCGGCACGAATTGTCCACCGGAGCGGGGTGAGCGGGCGTGGATGAGGCGCGCGATCAGCTCCTTGCCGGACCCGGCCGGACCGGCAATCAGCACACGCGAATTGGCCGCCGCCACCCGGTCGATGGTCTGGCGCAGCTGCGTGGCGGCCGGGGAGCGGCCGATAAACTCGTTATGCATCTCGGTGCGCGCACGCAGCTCCGCATTCTCCCGCCGCAGCTGGCTGGCTTCCAGTGCGCGCTCTACGGTCAGCAGCAGCTTGTCGGATTTGAACGGCTTCTCGATGAAATCGTACGCGCCCTTGCGGATCGCGGCGACCGCGGTCTCGATCGTGCCATGGCCGGAGATCACGATCACGGGCAGGCCGGGGTCCACGCCACGCATCTCGTCGAGAAGGGCGATGCCATCCAGCCGGCTGCCCTGCAGCCAGACGTCCAGAATGGCAAGCGAGGGCTTGCGCTGTCGGATCGCCGCAAGCGCCTCATCTGCATCACCGGCATAGCGGGCCGTATAGCCCTCATCCTCCAGCAGGCCGCCGATCAGCTCGCGGATATCGGCTTCATCATCAACGACCAGAATGTCATGCGCCATGCGTCATGCCTCTTTCGATAGAGCGGTGTCATTCGCCGCGTTCGCAATTTCAAGCAAGGGGAAGGCCAGACGAACCACCGCGCCGCGCTCGCCGTCCGCGCGCTCGTCCAGTTCCAGCCGTCCGCCATGGTCTTCCATCACGCGCCGGACGATAGCCAGACCCAGCCCCGTCCCCTTCTCGCGCGTGGTCATGTAGGGTTCGGTCAGGCGCGCCCGGTCGGCCATCGGCCAGCCCAGCCCGTTATCGGTCACTTCCACGATGGCGGTGCCGGCATCCACGCGCAGCTCGACCGCCACCTCCCCGCCCTGTTTATGGCCTTCCTCGTCAAGACGGGCCAGCACGCTTTCGCCGGCGTTTTTCAGGATGTTGGCCAGTGCCTGGGACGCGAGCCGGCTGTCGCACTCCACGATCACCGCTTCGCCGGGCACGCTCAATGGCACGCGCAGGCGCGGCGAGGCCACGCGCTGGGAAAACACAGCCCCTTCCACCACACCCACCAGATCGGACGCCTCCATCTTCGGCGTGGGCATGCGCGCAAACGCGGAAAACTCATCGACCATGCGGCCGATATCGCTGACCTGGCGCACGATGGTTTCCACGCACTTGTCGAAGGTGGTCGCATCCTCATCAGGGATGCCTGCACGGTATTTGCGCCGGATGCGCTCAGCGGAAAGCTGGATCGGGGTTAGCGGGTTCTTGATCTCGTGCGCGATCCGGCGTGCCACATCGCGCCAGGCCGCATTACGCTGGGCGGCGACCAGGCGGGTCACATCGTCAAAGGTCAGCACCAGCCCGCCATCTTCGTCCGCAGCCGCCCTGACATTCAGGTTGAGCAGTGCGCCATCCAGGCCCGGAATGTCGATCTGGCGCTCAACCACGTCAGACCGGCTGCGCCGGGCCTCCTCCACAATGGTGGTGAACATGCCCAGTTCGTCACCCACCCTCTGACCGGTCAGGGTTTCCGGCGTTGTACCCAGCAGTAGCGCGGCAGAGCGGTTGACCAGCGTGATGCGGTTATCTTCATCCAGACCGACCACGCCCGCACTGACGCCGGTGAGAACCGCTTCGATGAAGGTGCGCCGGCGTTCCGATTCCGCATTGGCCTCCAGCAAGGCACGGCGCTGACTCCTGAGCTGTCGCGTCATGCGGTTGAAGGCCCGGCCGAGGGCAGCGATCTCGTCATCATCGCGCTGGACCTGTACCCGAGCATCAAGATCGCCCCGGCGCACGCGTTCAGCGGCGCTGACCAGACGGCCCACGGGTGCGACCACCCGGCTGGCCGCCCCAAGGGCGAGCCATAGCGCACCGACAAGGATCAGGGCCACAGCGGCGATATAGACCAGGATGAAGACCTGGCGCATCGCCTCCTCGCGGGCGACCGCCTGGCGGTAGGAGGCCGTAGCCTCATCCGCGGCCGTCAGCACGCCAAGATCGACATACCAGACGACATAGAGATAGGCATCATCATAGGCGGGAAGGTTGACCAGCAGGCGGACATAAGACGGCCCGTCCTCTCGCGGGCTGGGATCGCTGACCCCGATATCACGCGAGGCGGCAAATTCGTACATGCGTTGGGACGGCGCTACAAAGGGTGGCGCGCCCGGCGCTTCGGCCCGCGCCAGCACGGTGGACTGGCTGTCAATGACATAGGCAGCGGCGAAATTCCGCCCTATGGCCTGATTTCTCAGATACTGGGTGTATTCGATGCGGCTTTCCGTCATCGCCGCCACCGCTTCGGGATAGGACAGGTCCCCGGCCATGGAAACCAGTTGCAATTCGGCCAGATTGAGCTCCAACGGGGCCTGCGCGCGACCGATCTCGGCCATGGTTTCCACCAGGGTGGTGACCCGTTCGCCGAACCAGAACTCCACCCCCCGGCCCAACACCAGAGCGAGCAGGAGCGCCATCAGAAAGGATGGAGCCACCGCCGCGACCGCAAACAGTGCCATGAAGCGCATGTGCAGACGCGGTGCCGGCGCGCCAAAGCGGCGCCCGAGGAATATGCGGGCCGCGCGCACGCTCACCGCACCGGCAAGCCCTGCAATGAAAAGGCTGGACAGGGCGAGAATGGCGTAGAAGGCCGCACCCAGCGCGCCGGCAACGCCCTGTTCCGACACGGCCAGCACGGCGCAGGCAATCACCCCCAGCGCCGCGACAAGGAAGGCGATGGCAAAGACTGACGGGCGCCAGGATTGCAGATTGCTGATGAGCGATATCGCCAAGAAACGCGCCTTTGATCACCAAAGAGCGCGCATCGTGGACCGAGTGTGACTAAATTTCAACGCCCGGTGTGGCAGTTAGGCCGCAAACCCCTGTTCAGCGCGGTCTCAATCCTCGCCGCCGCCATCCATGCCGAGTGATGCCATACGCCGGGCCAGCGTATTGCGGTTCAGGCCCAGCAGGCGCGCCGCATCCCGGCGCACGCCGCCGCAATGGACCAGCACGGTTTCGATCATGGCCCGGTCGACCACCTGCCCGGCTTCTTCGGAGATGGCCTCGCTACCCTCGCTCAGACGCGCCGCAACATAGTGGCGGACCACCTCCTCCAGCTTCTCCGCCGTGCCGGGCGCCGATGGTGCCCCGATCGCCTCACGGAGCGCGGCAAGGCTGAGCGCGCCGCGATCCCCCTGCACGGCGAGACGCGCGGCGGTGCGCTCCAGCTCTGCCACCTCACCCGGCCACGGATAGGCGTTGATGAAGGCGCTGGCATCCGTGGTCAGCGACAGATCGGTCCGGCCATGCTTCTTGAGGAAGTGTTCAAACAGGCGCGCCCGGTCCTCTCCGCGCTCGCGCAGCGGCGGCAGGGCTATATGGCCCACTGCCAGCCGCTCAAACAGGGACGGCGCGAGCTGTTCGCGCACGTCTGCGCTGGCGGTGACGTAAAGGCGGGGCAGGTCCGGCAGGGAAAGCTGGTCCAGGATCATGTCCTGCACCGTTTCGCTCCACCGGTCCGCCCGGCGGAGCAGGAGCCCCGCCCCGCGAGCCTCGGCAAAGACCGCAGGCCCTTCGCGCGAGAGTCGGTCGGGCCCGGCCTCGAACAGGGTTGCCTCGCCTGTCCCGGCCTTGTGCAGCGTGCGGGCGGCGCTGGCACGGCCAGAACCCTCGGGGCCTGTGAACATCACCGGCGCTGACGATTTCGAAAGGCGCGCAATCAGACGGAAAGCGGTCTGCATGGCCGGAGATCGGCCTATCAGATCGGGAAAGGGGTTGGACGCTGAACCCCTGCGCCCGCCTGAGGGCGTTGTGTCCAATGCGCGCGATACCGCATCGACAAGATCATCAAGGTCAAACGGCTTCGGGAGATATTCAAACGCCCCACCCCTGACCGCCTGAATGGCGGTTGCAGCCGTGGTTTGCGCGCTGATCACCAGCACCGGCGCGTCCGGCCTTGCGTGCTGCAGCTCCTCAAGCCGGTCGAGGAAATTCTCGTCACCCAGCAGCACGTCAGCGACTAGCAGATCAGCATCGCGCCGCGCCATGCGGTCGATTGCAGAGGAGGGAGAGGCGGTGGCGCGCACATCAAAACCGGCCCGCGTCAGCGCACGCGAGATGACAAGGCGCAGGGATTCATCATCCTCCAGCACCAGAATGCGGCGCGGCGCGGCCTCATCCCTGTTGATGGCGTTCATGCCCCCTCCTCTCGCAGATAGAGCCGGAACACAGTGCGCCCCGGACGGCTTTCATACTCCACCCCGCCGCCATGCAGCTCGGCAATGCGCGAGACCATGGCAAGGCCCAGCCCCTCGCCAGCCGGCTTGCCGGTCACGAAGGGCGAGAAAATGGATTCGCCCAGCGTTTCAGGCACGCCCTGGCCCGTATCGGTGATATCCACCTGCATGCGCGCATCAGGGGCCACGCCGCCGGGCCGCGCGGTGCGGTAGCGCGTGGCAATCTCCACCTGACCGGCTCCGGTCTTGCCGACGGCTTCAGCGGCATTGATGAGCAGGTTCAGCAAGGCCTGCGAGACGAGATCACGGTCTCCGCAGGCATCGGGCAAAGACGGATCATAATGCTCGGCGATCTCCAGCATCTTGCCGGCCCCGGCCCTGACCGAGCTGACCGCCTCGCGCGCGGCCTCATTAAGGCTGAACGGGGCGAAGGGCTGGAGTGCGATATCGCCCACCTGGCTCCAGCGCCCGGCAATGCGCAAGGCCCGGTCCAGCTCGGCAATGATGATGCGCGCCAGCTCACCGGTTTCGCCTTCAGCCTCCGTCGCAATGAGCTGGGCCGCGCCGCGCGCGCCCGCCATGGGGTTTTTCAGCTCGTGGGAGAGCATCCGCCCAAACCCCGCCGCCGCATTCGCCGCCTGATCGCCGCGCGCCACGGCCCCTGCCTCTGGCCAGGGACGTATGGCAATGCAGGCCCCCTTCCCGTCCGGGGCAGCATCTATCGCGGCCCGGCGCACCTCCGTGGGCAGTTCCACGCGCACATCATGGGCGAAGACGGGCCGGTCCTCATCCACGGCACGCCGGGCAAAGCCCATCGCGGCCTGCCCCCAGGGCCCCGCCTCGGCCAGCATTTCGCCCTCAAGACGCTTTCTGGACCGCTCCAGAAGGTCCTCCGCCGCCCCGTTCACGAACACTATCCGGCCTTCAGCATCGATCAGGATGAGGGCGCTGGGCAGCAGCTCGGCTGCCCGCGACGGAAAGGCGGAAGGCTCGCTCATGCGGCCCGGCGCAGGCCGGCGTCGCCGGGCAGGCGCGCAAGAGCTGCACTGGCTGCAACAACGCTGCTCGCCCGGCACAGCTCGCCCTTCCACGGCTTTGCGGCCTCAGGATCGGCGAAAAGATGGTCGAGGAAGGCTGCATAATGCTTGCGCATGCAACGCACGCCCAGTGCCTCGCCATGCAGACGGGCGGCATCCTGCGTGGCCGCGATCAGGCTTTCCACCATTACGGAAAGCTCAGGGTCACGCGCCTCACCGCCCTCCAGCAGCGCCCGGCCAATCGCGCCGGGCAGCCAGGGACGCCCCGTTGCCGCGCGGCCCACCATCACTCCGTCCGAGCCGGACTGGACCAGCGCCTCGCGGGCGGTGGCGGCATCCACGATATCGCCATTGACGATGACAGGCAGGCTCACCGCCTCTTTCACCGCCCGCACCGCAGCCCAGTCGGCCGTGCCCGTGTAGAATTGCTGGCGGGTGCGGCCATGGACGGTGATCATCTTCACGCCCGCGGCTTCAGCGCGCCGGGCCAGCTCCGGCGCGTTGAGCGTGTCATGGCACCAGCCGAGCCGCATTTTCAGAGTGACCGGCACCTCTACCGCCTTCACCGTCGCCTCGATCAGCGACAGCGCGTGATCAAGATCGCGCATCAGGGCGGAGCCGGAGAGGCCGCGTGTCACCTGACGGGCCGGACAGCCCATGTTTATGTCGATGATCTCGGCACCAGCGTCTTCAGCCAGCCGCGCCCCGATATCCATCCATTTTGCTTCGCGCCCCGCCAGCTGGATCACGCGCGGGGCGACATCGGCATCGCCTTTCATGCGGCGCACCACATCCTCGCGGCCCTGCGCCAGCGTTTCGCACGCCACCATTTCGGACACGACCAGCCCTGCGCCGAAGCGGCGCGCCTGCCTGCGGATGGCATAGTCGGTCACGCCCGACATGGGCGCGAGCAGGACCGGCACGTCCACGCGCACCGGACCAACCGAAAACCCGGCCGCAAATCTCGTCAGTGACAACGTTGTCATGCGCTAGCAGATACAGTGTATGGACCCGCGCCGCCAGACGCCGTAACGCTTTGGCGGCGCTCACGCACGAAAGAATGCCTCAAAAGCGGGATGTGATGATCAATTTTAGTGCATGCATCGTCGCCGCAGGCAGCGGCACGCGCGCAGGGCAGAGGACGCCCAAACAGTTCATCACGATCGCCGGCAAGCCCCTTCTGCGCTGGTCGGCCGAGGCGCTGGCCTCCCATCCGCGCTGCGCGGAGTTGATCATCGCCATCAATGAGGCCGATCGGGCGCTGGCCTCTGCGGCGCTGGAAGGGCTGGACGTGGTTTTCGTCAAGGGCGGGGCGACGCGCACCCGCTCGGTCAGGGCCGCTATCGCTAAGGCGAGCCAGCCCTACGTACTGGTCCATGATGCTGCCCGGCCGGGCCTTGACCACGCCCTGATCGACCGCCTACTCGCTGCGCTTGAGGCGACATCCGGAGCCGCGCCTGCCCTGCCCGTGCCGGATGCGCTGGCACGTTCAGGTGAAGCGGGTGTGGAGCCGGTTTCGCGCGACGGGCTGATGCGCGTCCAGACACCGCAGGCCTTCCATCTTGCCGCGTTGAGCTGGGCGTTCGATGCTGCCGGACAGACCGATTATCCTGACGAGATATCCCTTGTGCGGGCCGCCGGGCTTCAGGTGGCATTGGTGGAAGGCGATGAGGCGGTGTTCAAAGTGACCTATCCGGACGATTTCGCCCGCGCTGAACGTCTGCTGGGCAGCGTCACGCCCCTGCCCGTCACGGGCACCGGATTTGACGTGCACCGGCTTGCCCCCGGCAAGGGCGTGCATCTGTGCGGCGTATTCATCGCGTGCGGGCTGGAGCTTGTGGGCCATTCCGACGCCGATGTGGGCCTCCACGCCCTGACAGACGCCATTCTAGGCGCGGCGGGCGCGGGCGATATCGGTCAGCACTTCCCGCCCAGCGATGCACGCTGGCGCGGCGCGGACAGTGCGCAGTTTCTCACCCACGCCATGTCGCTGGCGCGCGATGCCGGGATCACGCCTGTTAACGCCGATGTGACGCTGATCTGCGAGCGTCCGAAGATCGGTCCGCACCGCGAGGCCATGCGCGCAAGGATCGCGGAGCTGACCGGTCTGCCGCCCGCGCGCGTCAATGTGAAAGCCACAACCACAGAGCAACTGGGCTTTACCGGACGCGGTGAAGGCATAGCGGCGCAGGCCGTGTTCACAGGGGTCTTGAAATGAGCACCACCCTGCCCGCCACAATTGTCGAAGCGGCCGCACGCCTGGTCGAAGCAGCCAAGGCAAAGGGCGTCATGGTGGTGACGGCGGAAAGCTGCACCGGCGGGCTGGTATCGGCGGCGATTACGGAGATTGCAGGCTCATCCTCCGTGCTGGAGCGGGGTTTCGTCACCTATTCCAATGCCGCCAAGGCCGAGCTGCTGGGCGTGCCGGTGGCGGTCATCGCCAATCATGGCGCCGTAAGCGCCGAAACCGCCGCAGCGATGGCGCAGGGTGCGCTGCTCAATGGCCATGGCGCGATTGCCGTGTCCATCACCGGCATTGCAGGCCCTGATGGCGGCAGCGATGACAAGCCTGTGGGAACGGTGTGGTTCGGACTTGCCGTAAAGGGCAAAGAAATCTACACAACACATTGTCTATTCAGGGGTAATGGGCGAGTAGCTGTGCGCGAGGCGGCCACGCGGGAGGCATTACGCCTTTTGGCCGAAGCGGTCGACCATATCTAGCGCGCCTTCTATATCGAACTCTTCCTCGCCCACTTGCTCATAACGCTTAGCGGCAGCCGCGCGAAAGCAATCGACCAGAAAGCGGATCGCGCGCGCACGGCTGGCATCCATCAGGGCGTTCAGCACCGGATTGCGGAAGCGGTAGCGAATCCAGAAATCAACCAGGGTGGAACCGTCTGAAAGCTCGATAAAGCGCCACTCATTGGCCAGATCATGGAACGGCCCCCTGATATAACTGACCTTGATGGTGCGCCTCGGCCGGTCCAGCCAGACGCGCGTGGTGAAGCTCTCGCTGACAAAGCGGAAACGCACGCGCGCTTCGGCATCCAGCTCGCCCTTCCCGTCCTTCACATCGCTTTTCAGCACGCGCAGGGCGCTGATCAGCGGGATGAATTGCGGATAGGCTTCCACGTCGGAAACCAGATCGAACAGATCATCAGGCTTGTAACGCAGGCGCAGGCGTTCGCGGTGCTCCGAGGCCATGATTCCTGCCCGCTCAGACGCGTTTGCCGGCTTTGAGCGCCACTTCGCGCGCAGCACGCAGCCGCTGGAAATCCTCGCCGGCATGATAGCTCGACCGGGTGAGCGGCGAGGCAGAGACCATCAGGAAGCCCTTGGCGCGAGCGATAGCCTCATAGCCCTTGAACTCGTCCGGCGTCACATAGCGGTCAATGGCAGCATGCTTGCGGGTCGGCTGCAGGTACTGGCCGATAGTAAGGAAATCAACGCCTGCCGAGCGCATATCGTCCATCACCTGCATCACCTCTTCCCGGGTTTCGCCCAAGCCGACCATGATGCCGGACTTGGTGAACTGGGACGGGTCACGCTCCTTAACCCGCTCCAGAAGACGCAGCGAATGGTAATAGCGCGCGCCGGGCCGGATGGAGAGATAGAGCCGCGGCACGGTCTCCAGATTGTGGTTGAAGACATCCGGTTTCGCATCGATCACGATCTCGGCCGCACCGGGCTTGCGCAGGAAGTCGGGCGTCAGGATCTCGATGGTCGTGCCGGGCGCAGCGGCGCGGATGGCACGGATGGTCTGGGCAAAGTGCTCCGCCCCGCCATCATCAAGATCATCGCGGTCCACGGACGTGACCACCACATGCTTCAATTCCATCTTGGCGGTGGCCTCGGCCACGCGGCGCGGCTCGTCGGTATCGAGCGGTGCCGGCATGCCCGTCTTCACATTGCAGAAGCTGCACGCACGGGTGCAGGTATCGCCCATGATCATGAAGGTAGCGTGCTTCTGCGACCAGCACTCCCCGATATTGGGACAGCCGGCCTCCTCGCACACGGTGACGAGATTATTGTCCTTCACCACCGAACGGGTCTCGGCAAACACGCCGCCAGCAGGCGCTTTCACGCGAATCCAGTCCGGCTTGCGCAGGACCGGCGTATCAGGGCGCTTCTGCTTTTCGGGATGGCGCAGCGCGCGCTGCTCGCGATTGTCGATGAGCGTTGTCATGGCGGCAACATGGCGCGCAGCGGGGGCTCGTTCAAGCTCCCGCTGCGCAAACCCGGCTTGCTTGTTTGTCAGACCGCAGCGGCCCCACCATTGCGTTCGGCTTCAACCACACGCGGATTGCGGCTGAACAGGGCCAGCGTCCACGCTCCAAGGCCGACGCAGAACACCACCATACCGAGCAGGAAGCCGAGCACCGGCACCACCCAGAGCGCGCCTATAACGGCCAGCACAAGGAAGAGCGAGAGCACCCGCATCCCGAGCCCCAGACCATTGCCCGACCGGTTGAAGACCAGATCACCCAGCGCCACCGCGCCGAAGGCATAGGCCAGGAAAAGCACAAAGGGGAAGGCGAAGAGCAGGATGATCCCCAGCGGCAAGCCGATGACCGTGATGGCGAGGAAGACAAACACCGCCACCAGCAGGATGGGCAGGAAGGCCGCCAGAACGAGGCCCAGCAAGCCCGATGCCCAGGGACGGGCCCGGAAATGATCGGCTATGCCGGAGACCGGGCGGGGAGCGATCAGGCAGGCCAGAAGGCCGAGGACGAAGGACGCCATGGCGAACGCGCCGCCGACAGCCACCGGGGGCGGGCCGATATCCAGGCGCGGACCGCGAACGCGACCGGCGCGGCGGCGTTCCGAATAGGGTCCCTCTTCGAAAATGGTCTGGCCCATAATCTGGGCCCCCTCCGCGATGAGCGGAGCATTGGGCCCGCGTACCAGCAGGTCGCCGCCAATCTGGGCATCGGCCGATATCTCGACGTTTTCCGCGTTAAGCTCCACATCGCCGGCAATCGTACCCTCGATAACGACGGTGCGCGCCCGGCCTTTCAGACGGCCCTGTCCGACACCGGCCATGCGGATTTCGCTGCCGGCAAGGTCTATATTGCCGCCGATCTCAGAGGTTTCCTCGATCACGATCAGAGCGCCGCCCGCGGCCAGGCTGCGGTTTACCCGCCCTGCTACGCGGATATCGGCCCCGGCCGCATCCACACCGCCATAGACATCGGCCAGGATTTCGATATTCGCGCCGGCCACCGACACGTCCCGCCCGACCGATCCACGTACCGTGATATCTCCGGCTGCCAGCGAGATGGAGCCGGTCACGTCAGCATCAATGAGCACATTGCCGGCCAGACCGCTGATATCGCCGCCAATACGGCCGCGCAGCGTCACATCGCCCGCCAGGAACTGGACCGAACGATCCTGATCGAGATCAAGATTGAGATCGCCGCCAATATACTGGGCTTGGGCGGGCGCTACACCGAACAACAGGCCTGCCAGGGCCGCCACGCGGAGGAAGGGGGCAATCGATTGCGAGATCATTGTTCAGCCTCCTAGAAGGAATCAGCGCCGCGTGCAGCGTTCATCGCCGCGCGGTGTGTAGACAAGCCCTGGAGCAGATGCACCCGGCTCCAGAACGACCGGCTCGGACGCTCGCACATTGAGCGTGTCCGTAACGGTGCCGGAAATGACCACGCGGCGTGCGCAGATATCTCCGCCAACGACCGTGCCGGAGATTTCCACCCGACCGTTGCGGTCTCGCCGCCACCAGCCCCGGCCCTCATCAGCCATGATGTCCACCGGCCCGGCAATGCTGCCCGAGAGACGCGCGCTGCGTACATTGGCCGTAAGACCGCCATCAATCCGCCCGGCAATGACAAGATCGGCCGCATTGATACGCGCATCGCCCAGAACGGCGCTGTTGCCCGTCAGTTGCAGATCGGCCGCATTGACCCGGAGACTGGATACCGTGCCGGAAATGCGTCCGTCGGCCAAGCTGGCATCAAATGCGCCCAGCACATCGCCTGAAAAGCGCAGATCGGCACCGCGCGCGGTGAAATCACCGCCAACCGGGCCGGTCCAGTTGATGTCGGCTCCGGTCACGCGGGCATCGCCGCCCACGGCACCTTCAAAGCGGATGTCCGCACCGACGGCGCGCAGTGAACCGGCGCTCATCGCCGTCATGGTGATGTCCGCGCCCGTTGCGCGCAGCTCACCGCCCACTGTGCCGGAGATGCGGATATCCGCGCCGGTCAGGCGGGCATCACCGGTCTCGTTGAGCGTCGTGCGGATATCGCCGCCGGAAATGCGGGTGCCTTCCTGCGCGTGTGACGTTGCGGCAAGCTGGGCAGGCGCACAGGCAACCAGAATGATCGCCGCAGCCGCAACGGTGGAGAGGAGGAGACGGTTTTTCATTTTTCTTACCTCTTTTGATGAGGGACCAACCATATCGAAACTCGATAACATATCGAAACTCGATAAGGAAGCGGTTTTTTCGAAAAACGATAAATTTTTGCCGTCTCTCGTGAAATCTCTAGCGATTTTGAGGGATTGGTTACGGCCAGGTAATGCAGCGCCGCATCAGCCGCGATGGTCCAGCCAGTACCGGATAGCGGTCTGGATCCCAGGTTCCCCGTTTTCCCGGGGACAGGCAAGCCCGGGAACCCGGCTGAGAGGCTCGATGACAAACACCGGGGTCCCGGCCCCCGAGCCGGGACCTAGTAATGCAGCGCGCGGCCATACGCATCCAGCACGCTCTCATGCATCATTTCAGAGAGCGTGGGGTGCGCGAAGATTGTGTGCATCAGCTCGGCCTCGGTGGTTTCAAGTTGGCGCGCGACCACATAGCCCTGAATGAGCTCGGTCACTTCCGCGCCGATCATGTGCGCGCCCAGCAATTCGCCCGTCTTCTTGTCGAACACCGTCTTGATCAGGCCCTGATCCTCGCCGAGCGCAATCGCCTTGCCATTACCCACGAAGGGGAAGCGACCGACACGCACCTCGTGTCCTGCCTCTTTGGCTTTCGCTTCGGTGAGGCCGACAGAGGCGATCTGCGGGTGGCAATAGGTGCACCCCGGTATGTTGG
>JBJHCI010000022.1:0-13076 GCA_050485925.1 Maricaulaceae bacterium | reverse complement strand
GGATAAGCCGCTCAATTTCAGGGCCTGCCGTGCCTGCCATGGGACGATGCTCCGCGCTGCGAAAACCAAACAGATTTTGATGCCGGTTGCGAAATCCAAAAAACAGGGCCACTTTTTTGGATTGAAAGTGGAGAATCAAAATGCGTTTGGCCGACTTTAGCGCGGATTCGCCCGGCAGGCTGGTGCCTACGGTCAACGGACTTCAGGCATTTGTTCCCGATACCCTGCCACCGGCAATTGATGTCACCGAACTGGTGCCAGACCTGCAGGCTGCCACCCTCGCTCTCGGTGAGCTGAAAGGTGCAATAAGCCCGTTGGCCAATCCCGAGCTCGTCATCCGGCCCATGCAACTTCGTGAGGCGGTTAGCTCATCCAATATGGAAGGGACGTTCACAACCTTCACCGACCTGCTAGTGTTTGACGCAGGCGGACCATCTGATCCACAGCAGGATACCGTTGAAGTCCACAATTATGTAAAGGCCCTCCGGCACGCAGACAGGCTGATGCAAGACCTTCCCGTTTGCGGCAGGTTGATAACAGAACTGCACAAAACTCTGCTGTCGAACGTAACAAAGAAAACCAGAGGAGCGGCGGTCGAACCGGGCTTTCTCAAGAAGCACCAGAATTTTATCGGGGGCACGCCGAAAAACCCCCGCTTCGTGCCTCCACCACCCGCCGAGGCCGCCAAGGCTTTAGGTGAACTCGAGGCATTCATCAACACGCCCGACCGTAACGGCCTTGAACTCATAGATGCCGCACTTATCCACTATCAGTTTGAAACCATACACCCATTTCCCGACGGCAATGGGCGCGTCGGCCGCATCCTCATACCGGTTTATCTGCAAGCAACCGGCATTATTGACGGTCCATATCTGTATATGAGTGAATACTTTGAGCGCCATAAAGATGAATACATCGACTTGATGTATGGGGTCAGCACCTATGGCGGTTGGGCTTCTTGGGTGAAATTCTTCCTCGTCGGCGTGAAGGAATCTTCACGTTCTGCGATTGCTACGACCAAGCAGTTGATAAATTGCAGTGAATTTTTCCGGCAACAGATAATGGCCAGGCGCGGACGGTCAGCTGTTCTGGTTCAGATTATGGACCTGCTGTTATCGCACCCGGTCCTGTCCGTCGCACAGATAGCACAACGTATCGGGCAGTCGGACCAGACAGTCAGGAACAATCTGGGGTGGCTGATCGAGAACGATCTGGTTCGCGAACTCAACCATCACCGCCCGAAGCTATTCATCAGCCCGATGGTTCTCGACATCATTTCCGGGCATCAGGAGCGGATCTAGGACTTCACCCCGAATGGCATGTCGAAACCCGGCGGCAGGCCGAGCCCGCTGGCCGCTTCGCTGAGCAGCTTGGCCTGGGCCTGGTCGGCCTTGCGCTTGGCGTCGGCGAGCGCGGCAAGGAACAGGTCTTCGAGAATTTCCGGCTCGGACGGATCAATGAGGGACGGATCGATGGACACTTTTCGCGGCTCGCCCTTGGCGGTGAGCGTGATGCGCAACAGGCCCGCGCCGGACTCTCCGGTCACTTCGACCTCGTCGAGCCGCGCCTGGGCCTCGCTCATCTTCTTCTGCATTTCCTGAGCCTGCTTCATCAGGCCGGCAAGATCTTTCATGGCTTTCGCTCCTGATGGGCAGCGGGTTCTTCAGATGGTTCGGCGTCCGGTTCCGGCGCGATAATCGCTTCCAACTCCGCGCCGGGGAAAAGGGTCATGGCCTTCACCACAGCCGGGTCTCGTAGAGCCCGCTCGCGGCGTTCCTCGGTCTCGCGCCGGGTACGCTCGCGCATGGTTTCGGCGTCGGGCGCACGCCCGCCGCTATCGACCAGCCAGCGCTGACCTGTCTCAGCCTGCAGAAAGGCCGCCAGCTTGCCCGAGAGGTCATCAGGCGCGCCGCCGGCCGCCTCATAGACCAGCTTGCCCTTCCCGATCGAGACGAGGCGCACGAAGCGCTCCACCTGGTCTTTCAGCAGCACCTCGCGTTCAGCGTCCAGCATGGCGATGAGATCGGCCAGACTGGCAGGACCACCCTCCATGACCGGTGCTTCGTTTTCCGCGTGATTGTGCGGCTCGTCTGCCTTTTGTGCCCTGGGGCCCTCTGACGAAGCAGCAGGGGCCGATGCGGGCACACCGTCACCCTGCGCCATCGCCGCGATCAGGCGGGCGGCTTCTTCAGGGCCAGGCAGGTTCGCCGCGCTCATCAGGCGGATGATAGCAATCTCCACAGCCGCCATCGGATCAGGCGCGCTGCGCACATCCTCAAGCCCTGAAAGCGCCGTCTTCCACAGGCGTGACAGGCTGGCGAGCGAATGGCTTTCAGCCAATGCGTGCAGACGCTCCACCGTCTCTGCCGCCTCACCGATCTGCGCGCCCTTGCCGGCAGCCTTAATCCGGTTCATGGCGTGCAGATAGTCCAGCACATCGCGCATCAGCACCTGCGGATCGGCGCCGGCATCATACTGGTGGGCGAGCTCGCCAAGCGCCTTTTCACCCTCGCCCGAGAGCGCGGCTTCCAGCAGGTCGAGCACGCGGGAGCGGTCGGCCAGGCCCAGCATGTCGCGCACCTGCGCCGCGCTGACCGGGCCGGCCTCGCTACCTTGTACGATGGCCTGATCAAGGAGCGAGAGCGCATCTCGCACCGAGCCCTCTGCGGCGCGGGCGATAGCGGCAAGACCTTCGGCCTCCACCACCGCGCCTTCCTTCGCGCAGATGCCTTCCAGATGCGTGGTGAGGACCTCGCGCGGCACGCGTTTGAGGTCAAAGCGCTGGCAACGGCTCAGTACGGTCACCGGAACTTTGCGGATCTCGGTCGTCGCGAAGATGAACTTCACATGCGGCGGCGGTTCTTCCAGCGTCTTCAACAGCGCGTTGAAGGCAGAGGTGGACAGCATGTGCACCTCGTCGATGATATAGACCTTGTAGCGCGCAGAGACGGGCGCATAGCGCACCCCGTCCAGTATCTCGCGAATATCACTGATGCCGGTGCGCGAGGCCGCGTCCATCTCCAGCACATCGACATGGGCCGAGCGCGCGATGGCGTCGCAATGAATACCCGGCGGGTCAATCTCGATGGACGGTCCTTTACGCGCCTCGCTGTCATAATTGAGCGCGCGGGCGATGAGACGCGCGGTCGTTGTCTTGCCCACTCCGCGTACGCCGGTGAGCATATAGGCATGGGCAATACGCCCGGCGGCAAAGGCGTGTGTCAGCGTGCGCACCATGGCGTCCTGACCGATCAGGTCTGAAAAGCGCTGGGGGCGGTATTTGCGCGCCAGCACCTGATAACCGGCAGGCGTGACGGGCGCATCAAGACCGGGGAGCGCGGGGCCGGCATCCTCAGCCGCCACCTCCATCGTGTCCGTATCCTGTTCGATATCGTCCATGATGGCAGAGGTCCTTGGCGAGCCAGGCGGCAGCAAGAAGACGCGGAAGACGGCGGAAGACCGGACGGCGACCCGAACCGAAACTCGTTACGGCTGCTTCCTTCCGGACCTGACCGGGTTGGCGAGGGGCTCGTCCGCCGCCGGCCTTCCTGTCTTCTAGTATCGGGATCGAAGGCGGCTTCCGCAAGCGCGGTGTCAGCAGAACGGCCGTCGCTCGCGAATTCTCCCCTGACGGGCCTAGCCCAGCTCTATCACCGCATCGACCTCTACCGCTGCACCGAGCGGCAGGACCGGGCAGGCGACGGCGGAGCGGGCGTGCCGGCCCGCATCGCCGAACACTTCCACCATCAGGTCCGAACAGCCATTGATGACTTTGGGGATGTCGGTGAAGGCCGGGTCCGCGGCAACAAACCCGCCCAGGCGCACAACGCGCGCCACGCGGTCGAGATTGCCATCACACGCGGCCGCAAACTGCGCGATCAGATTGAGCCCGCACAGGCGCGCAGCCGCCTGTCCGGCGGCCACATCCATGTCCTTGCCAAGCGCGCCCTTCACCAGACCGTCCGGCCCGATCGAGACCTGCCCGGATACAAACACCAGATTGCCCGACCGCACGAAGGGCACGTAATCGGCGACCGGCGCGACCGCTTGCGGCAACTGGATACCAAGCTCTTCAAGGCGTTCGGCGATGGTGGACATGGGGCGGGCTCCGGGCCGGTTGAGATTCTAACTTGAGTTTAATGACCCGCGCTGACGGGTCCAACCTATACTGCTGGCTGACCCGGATATCTGTGCAGGGAGTTCCCGAATGATCACCGCGTTTGTCCTAGGCCTCGCCCTTGGCACCGCAGAGTGCGCCTTGCCCGACGAGAATTGGCTGGAGCAGGACTTTCACACCTTCGACCAGTCCGAGGACGGGTGGCGTTTCCTCGGCAGACAGGACTGCTTCGCCGAGGCGGCGGACGCGATTACTGTCTATCGCAGCCACCATGGGGAGACGTTGAACGCGGGTCAGCAAGGCGGGCTGATCTGGCATGAAGGCCAGATGCGCGCCTATGCAGGCGATGAAGAAGGGGCGGCTCTCCTTTTCGCCGCATCACGCCGGAGCGAAGACCCGGTGCAGCTATATTATGTCGAGGCCACCATCGCCTTCCTCAACAAGGACATGCCGGCTCTGATGGAGGCGCGTGAAAACCTCCTGGCGATCCCGCAGCCGGAAGGCTTCGATGCCGCCATTGCCCGTTTCCGGCAGAATTATCCCGACCATACCCCGCCCCAATGGCAGCTGAATCTGAATATCGTTGACCGGTTTGTTGCGTGCTTTGAAGACAGCTATGCGGTGGCCTATTCCGGCTGCGATGAGGCGGACGACTGAAGCATTGCAGGCAAAAGAAACCCCCGCGCGAAGGCGGGGGGCTTCAAGACTTCGATCCGTCAGAGCAGCGCTAAAACCGCTCCACGGCCATGGCCGTGGCTTCGCCGCCGCCAATGCACAGCGAGGCCACGCCGCGCTTCTGATCGTGCTTTTCAAGGGCCGCCAGCAGCGTGACGAGAATGCGCGCACCCGAAGCGCCGATCGGGTGACCGAGCGCACATGCGCCGCCATGCACGTTGATGACATCGTGAGACAGGCTTAAGTCCTTCATCGCGATCATCGGTACGCTGGCAAAGGCCTCGTTGATCTCGAACAGATCGACATCCTTCGTCGACCAGCCAGCCCGCTCCATGACTTTCCGCATGGCCGGAACCGGCGCGGTCATGAAATAGGCGGGCTCGTGCGCGTGCGCTGCAGTCGCAACGATTTTCGCGATGGGTTTGAGACCCCGGCGTTCAGCCTCCGACAGGCGCATGAGCACCAGCGCCGCCGCGCCGTCAGAGATGGCCGAGGCGTTGGCCGCGGTCACCGTGCCGTCTTTCGTGAAGGCCGCGCGCAGTTCCGGGATTTTCTCCGGGCGCGCCTTGCCGGGCAGTTCGTCATGCTCGACCGTCACATCGCCCTTGCGAGTGGAAATGGTGACCGGCGCGATCTCGCGCTTGAACGTGCCGTCCTCGGTCGCCTTCTTGGCGCGCGAGAGCGTCTCGATGGCGTAGGCGTCCTGGTCCTCGCGGGTGAACTGGTATTCCTGCGCGACCATGTCGGCATAGACGCCCATCGCCTTGTGCTCATAGGCATCTTCCAGCCCGTCCAGCGCCATGTGGTCCTTCAGGCTGTCATGGCCGTATTTGAACCCTGCGCGGTGCGTGGACAGCAGGTGCGGGGCGTTGGTCATGGATTCCATCCCGCCCGCCACAATCACGTCGGCTTCACCAGAGGCAATCATCGCACGGCCATAGATCGCCGCCTGCATGCCGGACCCGCACACCTTGTTCAGCGTCGTGGCCTGCGCCGATTTCGGCAGGCCCGCCTTGATGGCCGCCTGACGGGCCGGGGCCTGGCCTTGCCCCGCGCTGAGCACATTGCCCATGAAGACCATGTTCACGTCCTCACCGGCCACACCGGCCTCGGCAAGGGCTGCCTTGATCGCAATGGAGCCAAGCTCGGGAGCCGGCATCGCGGCCAGATCGCCCAGCAGCCCGCCCATGGGGGTGCGCGCCATACCCACGATGACGATGGGATCGTCTGCGCTCATGATTATCTCTCCTGTTTCAGGATGAAGGGTGCACTCATTGAAACTGGCGCGCATGTGAAGGCCCCGCGCCGCACCGCGTCAAGGCTTTTCGCAGGTGCAATGTCAGGTTCGGTCCAGCGCCACGGCCTCGGCAAGGATGGTGCTGAGCCCGTCATCGAGATCATCGGCCGAATAAATCTTCACATGGCGCAAGGCCTTGCCGCTGCCTTCCACACGCACATGGCCGGCAAGTTCGGCGCCGCGGAAGAACTGCAGATTGACGTGCGCCTTGTGCGGCACAATCGAACAGACGCGATCCTCGCCAGAATAGCACGGATAGCCCCAGGCAAGCGCTTCTGTCAGGTGCGGCGCACGCGCCTTTATCCAGTCACGCACCTCACGCGCCAGCGCGGCGCTGGCCTTTTCCCGGTCCAGCCGTTCGAAATAGGCATCAACGCTCATGCAGCCCTGTCCTCACTGGCGGTCGCGCGGATCCACCCCCCGCCGAGCACGCGCTCTTCCTCGTCCACGCTGTAGAAGACGCAGGCCTGACCGGGGGCCACACCTTCCTCGCCCGCTGCCAGCGTCACAGCGACCGCGCCATCTGCACGCACGTGCAAAGTGGCCGGGCTTGGCGGGCGTGTGGAGCGGACCTTCACGGCAATCTCCAGCCCGTCCGCATCTCCAAGCGGGCCATCCCCGATCCAGTTCACATCGGAAAGCTGGATGGTGCGCACGGCCAGCGCCTCGCGCGGGCCGACAATGATCTGCGCCTTGGCCGCATCCAGCCGGATCACATAGAGCGGCTCGCCAGTCGCCACGCCGAGCCCCCGGCGCTGACCCACCGTGTAGTGAATCACGCCCTCATGGTGTCCTAGGACCCGCCCGTCGGTGTGGACAATTCTGCCGGGACGGGCGGCATCGGGGCGCAGGCGCTTGACCACGCTGGCGTAATCGCCATCGGGCACAAAGCAGATATCCTGGCTGTCGGGCTTCGCCGCCACGATCAGCCCCAGCGCCAGAGCCAGCTCACGCGTCTGGTCCTTGGTCAGATGACCGAGCGGAAAGCGTAAGTAATCCAGCTGGTCGCGCGTGGTCGCGAACAGGAAATAGGACTGGTCCTTGCCGTGATCGGCCGCGCGCAGGAGTACCGGCCCGCCAGGACGGTCTTCCCGGCGGATGTAGTGGCCTGTCACCAGCGCAGCCGCGCCCAGTTGCTGTGCCGTGGAAAGCAGATCGGCAAACTTCACCGACTGATTGCACCGCACGCACGGTATCGGCGTCGAACCCGCCAGATAGGTATCGGCGAAGTCTTCCATCACCGCCTCACGGAAGCGGCTTTCATAGTCGAGCACGTAGTGGGCAAAGCCCATGGCCTCGGCCACGCGGCGCGCATCGTGAATGTCCTGCCCGGCGCAGCACGCGCCCTTGCGGTGAATGGCGGCGCCGTGATCGTAGAGCTGCAGCGTCATGCCGACGACCTGATAACCGGCCCGGTGCAGAATCGCGCCCACGACAGAGCTGTCCACGCCGCCCGACATGGCTGCCACAACGCGGTGGTCTTGCGGGTTTCCGCCCAGCCCCAGAAATTCGCCGGTCAGGCCGAACTCAGCCATCAGCGCGTCCACACGCGCCGTATCGGCAGCCGGGTTTGCGACAAGGGTGTCGCGCGGCTCCGCGGGGCGCGCGCTGATAAGGGTCGTCATCGCTCTTTTCCTTTCCCGCCGGTTCAAGGCCGGTGGCAATGGTCATGGCCGCTGCATATAGACGATTGATCGGGCAAATTGAAGGCAAGGGCGGACAAGGGGCGAAGGGCGTTAGCGCTGTGTTTACGATTAACCGGAGTTCCGGTGGCGCAAGGGCTTTGTTTGCCGCATGGTTTTCCCATGAACGCTGTCTTTTCATACGGTGTTTCGGGCTTTGCCTCTGCCACGGCGATGATGAATCGCGCGGCAGACCGGGTGAGCAGCGTTCGTGGCCTGACCATCCCTGACCCGCCTTCCCGCGCGGTCAACACTCCTGGCGCGTCCGCTGGCACTTCCCCCCCTCCCCCCGCTGCCAGCGGGCGCGCTACTCCTTCCCCGGATTTCGCCATGGCGGCCGTGGAGATGATCCAGGCCAGACATCTCGCCGCCGCGTCCGGCACCATCGTGCGCGCAGCCGACGACATGGTCGGCGCGCTTCTCGACATCAAAGCCTAACCTCTTCAAATCGCTCGACCGAGCCCTTAACCTTGCACCGCAGCAGGAAGGGATCAGCCATGAGCGAGACGATGCGCCGACGCGCGCAATACCGGCGGCTGGCCCACCGGATGGAATCCTGGATGCGCAACCGGCTGTGGGCGCAGGTCATGGCCGGGCTGGTGCTGGGTGTGCTGGCAGGCCTGCTGCTGGGGCCGGAGGCTGACCTCATCCCGCGTGACACAGCGGAGATTCTGGGCGGCTGGCTCGCCTTGCCCGGCAGCATCTTCCTCTCGCTGATCAAGATGGTGCTGATGCCGCTGGTCCTGTCCTCCATCGTGCTGGGGCTGGCCGCGAGCGCGTCCGACCCTGCAGGCCTGCGCGCGTCCGGCACCCGGCTTGCCGGTTTTGTGGGCGTCACGACGCTTGCCGCGGCTCTGCTGGGCGCAACCCTGGGCCTGACAATTGCGCCGGGCACGCTGATCGACTCTGCCACCGCCGAATCCGTAGCCCGCGATGCGCCACTGGTGGCTGATGCTGCGGGCGAGGCTCCGCCCAATAACGACCGGCTCGGCGAGATCATCCAGACCGCGCCAGAACTGATCGTGGGACTGGTGCCGGACAATCCCCTCGCCTCTGCGGTGCAGAACGAGATGCTCGCGATTGTCATTTTCGGCCTCTTCCTCGGCGCGGCCTATGTCAGCTCCACCAACAAGACCCGGCTCGACCCGCTGCTCGGCGTATTCGAGGGATTGCTGGAAGTCTCCATGACCGTCGTGCGCTGGGCGATGTATATCACGCCCTATGCGGTGTTCGGCCTCACCGCCCAGTTGCTGGCGCGGCTGGGCATCGGGTCGCTGGCGGCGCTCGGAGCCTATGTCGGCACGGTGCTCATCGGGTTGGCGATCCTCTTGATCCTTTATCTGGTGCTGGTCACGCTGCTCGGCCGGATGAACCCGCTGAAATTCCAGTCCGCCGTGGGCGAGGCGCAATTGCTCGCCTTCTCCACCTCGTCCTCGGCTGCTGTCATGCCGCTCTCCATCCGCATCGCGGTGGAAAGGCTCGGCGCGCCGCCTTCCATGGCGAGTTTCGTCATCCCGCTGGCTGCCACTGTGAACATGGCCGGCACCGCGCTCTATCAGGCTGTCGCCGTGATTTTCGTGGCGCAGGTGGCCGGCGTCACCCTGGCTCCGGGCGAGATCGCGATCATCGTGCTGACGCTCGTTGCTTCCTCCATTGGCGCACCCGGCGCACCGGGTGTCTCCATCGCCATCCTCTCCGGGCTGATCGCCAGCTTCGGCATACCGCCCGCAGGGCTGGTCTTCGTGCTGGGCGTAGACAGATTCCTCGACATGGCGCGAACATCGGTCAATGTAACGGGCGATCTGGCCGCAACGCGGATTCTCGCCGTCAGCACGCACCGCAAGGAAGAGGACTGAAGAAAGCGCCCATGGCTTCCGTTAATGTCGATCTCGTCCTTGATCCGGTCTGCCCATGGTGCTGGCTCGGCCATCGCTACTGGAAGGCCGCACAGGAGCTGGTGCCGGAGATCACCGTGGAGACCGTGCTGCGCCCCTTCCAGCTTGATGATGCGATCCCCAGACAGGGCGTGCCCTATCAGGCCTATATGAAGGCGCGCATTGGCGAAGATGCCCAGGGCCGGTTCAAGGCGATGCGCGCGCATCTGGAAGAGGCCGGGCCGAAGGCCGGCATCGTGTTCAATTTCGACGAGATCACCACCCGCCCCAATACAATGGACGCCCACCGCCTGATCCGCTGGGCGCAAGGTCAGGGCAAGGGCGAAGAGGCCGCCGAAGCGATCTTCAAGGCCTATTTTGAGGACCGACGCGATATCGGCGCGGCGGACGAACTTGTCGCCATTGCAGAGGCTATCGGGCTGCAAGACGATGTGGTGCGTGACCTGCTCGCCTCCAATCGCGATGTGGCCGAGATCGAGCGCGAGGAGCACTTCTTCCGCTCTCTTGGCGTCGCCGGTGTGCCCTGCTTCATTTTCAACGGCGCATTTGCTGTCTCGGGCGCGGAAGCGCCTGAAACGCTGGCAGATGCGATCCGCAAGGCCAGCACCCTGCCGCAGGAGTCCGAGGCATGAGGGCGCTGGCGCTTCTCCCCTTCATGGCGTTGCTGGCAGGCTGTGCGGACACGGCGCGCGACCTTCCCGATGGCGGGGCGCAGATCGCCTTCACCACAGCCTGCGATGAGCGGTTCGACTATCCTGACGGCGTGTGTGCCTGCCTTGCGGACCACGCGGCGGGCCGGTTTGACCGTACCGAATTTGCTATCCTGACCAACAGCCTTTCCGGCGCGCCGATCCGCGCCGCGATGGAGGCGGCCGAGCTCAATTCCAGCGTTCAGGGCGCGATCAGCCGCTTCGTGACGGAAAATCTGACGCGCTGCTGGCCGGACGGGGACAGCCGATCAGATCAACATGACGGATAACGGGCGGAGGAAACGGCCATGACACCCATCGAGGCAGCCGGGCTTTATGTCGGCATAAACATTCTCATTCTGCTGGTGCTGGCCTGGCAGGTGATCAGCGCGCGGCGCAGCGAGAAGGTGGGCTTTGGCGATGGGGGCAATGAGATGCTGCTGCGCCGTATCCGCGTCCACGCCAATGCCGCCGAATGGGTGCCGGGCATGTTGGTGGGCCTCGTCGTGCTGGCCCTCCTGGATGCGCACCTGATCGTGATCCATGCGCTGGGCGCGGCCCTGACGGTGGCGCGCGTGCTGCACGCTGTCGGGCTCGGCGGTAATACAGGTGTCTCGTTTGGCCGGTTCGCCGGCACACTTCTCACCCTCATCATCTATGCGGCAGGCGGTATCGCGATTGTCTGGTATGCAGTCACATGAGGCGCACGCATTGCCGGTCAGGCCCTGCGCGGCTATAGCCCCAACATCATGACACAATCGAAAAACACGCCTGCCGGGCCCAACCCGGACACCCTCCTGCCGCTGGCGCAGAGCCTTCTGGACCGCGCCATGAAGGCGGGCGCAGAGGCCGCAGAAGTGATCCTGTCGGAATCACGTTCGCTGGAAGTCGCCGTGCGAGAGGGCGCACTTGAAGATGTGGAGCGCTCTGAATCGCGCTCGGCGGGCCTGCGGGTCTTCATCGGCAAGCGCATGGCCGGCACCGCCTTCTCCGACCTCTCTGATGACGGCGCAGAGCTGGCTGTGGGCCGCGTGATGGCGATGGCCAGGGTCGCACCGGAAGACCCCTATTGCGGGCTTGTGGAGCGCGAGGCGCAGGCGGCGACAATCCCCGATATCGCGCTTTATGAAGCCAGCGGGTGGGATGCGGGCGCGCTTGAAACCGCCGCGCTGGAGATGGAAGCGGCGGCACTGAAGGTGAAGGGCGTGGCCATGGTCGCCTCGTCCGGAGCGAGCCTCAGTGCCGGTGCATCAGTCATGCTCAGCTCGACCGGCTTTACCGGCCGGAAGCGCGGCTCTCTCGCGGGGCTTGGCATCGCGGCAGTGGCGAAGAATGGCGATGTGATGGAGCGCGACTACGACCATCATTCCATGCGCCAGCGCGCGGCCCTGCGCAGCCCTGTGGCGATCGGCACGCGGGCCGGCGAACAGGCCGTCGCCCGGCTCGGCTCGGAAAAAATGAGTTCGGGCAAGATGCCGGTCGTCTTCGACAAGCGCGTCTCGGACGATTTTCTCGGCTATCTCATCGGCGGCATTTCCGGTTCAGCCATCGCGCGCGGCACCTCCTTCCTGCGCACAAAGCTCGGCGAGCGCATCTTCGCTGAAGGCATCGATGTGGTGGAAGATCCGCTCAAAGACTGGGGTCATGGCAGCCGTGCCTTTGATGGCGAGGGGGTTGCCTGCCGCCCGCGCGCTATCATCGAGGATGGCATGCTGACAGGCTGGCTTCTCAATGCCGCCAGCGCGCGCCAACTCTCCCTGCCGCTTTCAGGCCATGCCAGCGCCAGCCCCGGCGGCGCGCCGGGCATTGGTGTTTCCAACGTGCATCTCGCCCCCGGCGAGCGCACGCGCGCAGAGCTGATAAGCGATGCCGGCAACGGGCTTCTGGTGACCGAGATGTTCGGTGCCTCGTTCAACGCCAATACCGGCGACTGGTCGGTGGGCGTGGCCGGCTTCGGTATCGAGAACGGCAAGATCGCAGGCCCCGTCAGTGAGAGCACCGTGGCAGGCAATATGCTCGACATCTTCGCCCGGCTGGAACCGGGCAGCGATCTGGAATTCGACAGCCGGGTCACCGCGCCCAGCGTCATTGTGGACGCCCTTTCCGTTGGCGGGCGCTGAAACCGATCTTGACCTCCTCGCCTCGGCCGCGCGTGAGGCCGGGACCATCGCCATGGCCTTCTTCCGGCAGGGCCAGCGCCTGAATGCGTGGGAGAAGGCCCCCGGCGACCCGGTCAGCGAGGCCGATCTGGCGCTTGACCGCTTCCTGAAAGATGCGCTGACCAGTGCCCGCCCCGATTATGGCTGGCTGTCGGAGGAAAGTGCCGAAGAAGGCCACGATGCGGCGCGGCGCTTCATTGTCGATCCGATTGACGGCACGCGCGCCTTTGTGAAGGGCCGGGCTGATTTCTGCATTTCTCTGGCGATTGTGGAGCGCGGCGTGCCGCTGGCCGCTGCGCTCTATGCCCCGGTGGACGAAGCGCTCTACACGGCCATTCCCGGCAGGGGGGCGCAGCGTAACGGCGAGACGCTGCATGTGACAGCGGCGAGCGCCATCGCCGGTTCACGCCTGATGGGCGATGCCGGGCGGCTGGTCGATCTACGCCATCTGGGCGCACAGACCGTACATGTGAACTCCGTCGCCCTGCGTCTCGCCCTGACCGCTGCCGGCGAGGCGGACGGGATTGTCGCCGTGCGCCCGAAAAAGGACTGGGATCTGGCG
>JBJHCI010000021.1:0-13248 GCA_050485925.1 Maricaulaceae bacterium | reverse complement strand
GCCCATGAGAGAGCGGGCTCGGGCAATAGCGAGGCGGCAGGCGTCGCCTGGGTCAATCTGGGCGAGGTCTATAACCAGACGCAGAGGCTCGGCGAAGCGGAGAACGCGCTCGCCCGTGCCCGCGCCGTCTTTTCCGCGCTGGCGCCCGACCACCGTTATCTGGCGGTGGTAAGCAACAACCTTGCCTCCGTTCAGAACCGTCAGGGCGGGCCGACAGCGGCTCTGGCGAGCTATCAGGCAAGTCTTGAGACCATGCGCGCGACCTTCGGGGCAGATCATCCCAACACGGCCGCCGCCATGGGCAATGTGGCGGGAGCCTATCTGGCGCTGGGACGCGTCCACGAGGCCCGGCCGCTTCTGGAACAGGCTCGCGCCATCGAGACCGCCCACCACGGCGCGGGCTCGGCAGAGGGCTTTGATACGCTAAGCGGGCTCGGGCAGGCCTATCTTGATCTCGGGCTCTATGGCGAGGCGATCAGCCTGCAGGAGGAGGCGATTGCCGCCTTTACCCGCGCCGGCAACGCCAATCCCCGGCATCTGGCCGTGCTGCGCACCCGTCTTGGCCGCGCCCAGCAGCAGGCCGGGCAATCGGCGCTGGCCGAACGCACGCTGACCACCGCGCTCGCCGAAGCTGAAACCGCGTTCGGCCCCGGCACGCTGGAGACCATCGCCGCGCTAAGCGCCCTGGCGTCCGCGATTTTCGATCAGGGCCGGTTCGGCGATGCGGCCCGCCTGCAACGCCGCGCGCTGACCGAAGCCGAGAGCCTGACCGGCCCGCACGCCGCCAGCACGCTCGGCGCGATGCAGAGCAATCTGGCCGGGACCTTGCGCATGCTGGGCGAGCTGGACGAATCTGAGCGCCTCTATCGCGCGGCCCTCGCGGATGCGCGCACCCGGCCCGGAACGGCGGAGCTTGCCACCAGCCTTGAAAACCTTGCCGGGCTGCGCCGCCTGCGCGGTGATCTGGATGACGCCGCGCGCCTGCAGGTCGAAGCGCTGACGCTCTATCGCGACACGCTGGGCGAGACCCATCCCCAGACCCAGCGCGCCCGCGCCAATGCCGGCACCACGCTGGGCCTTGCCGGGGACCATGCCGGCGCGGAAGGGCTGATGCGCGGCGGGCTGGAAGGGATGGAGGGCCGTGTGCCCGAAACCCATCGCGCCCTGCTGATCGCGCGCTCCAATCTCGGCTGGCTTTACCTGCGCCATATGGGCCGCAGCGATGACGCGCTGAGGCTTTACCGCACCGTGTCCGCCTCCCTCATCGCGACCGCCCGCGGGGAAGGCGAAGCCAGCGAAACGGCGGAAGCCGGTCTTCTGCGCCGCCGTAACGATCTCTTCCAGCTCCATGTCGATGCGGCATGGAGCGTGGCCAACCCGAACGGATAGACCCATGCTGAGGATTTCACCGGTCCGCCTTGCCCGCGCCCTCCTGACCTGTGCCGCCCTTGCCGGCTGCGCGCTTTCCGGTGCTGCCCTGGCACAAGGCTCCACCGCCTGTGCCGATGGCGCAATGAGCTATGAATGCCTGCGCGCGGAAGGCTACTGGGCCGCCCAGTGGGCGATCCAGACCTCCGCCACCGAGGCACTGTCACAGGTGGGCGCGCGTTTTGCCTCCGGCGATGATGCGCTGGGGCTTCTGGTCGCTGAGCGCCGCCGGGTCAGCGAACAGCGCTCCGCCGCCGAGCGCAGCCTCTACGAAGCCCTGAGCCTGCCGGACGCCGCTTCACGGGAGGCCGCAACCGGCGCGGCCCGCACCGCGCTGGAGACCGCCACCGCGCGACTTGGGGAAATCGATGTCTCGCTGGCGCGAGACTTCCCCGAATATGTGGAACTGACCAGCCCCTCCCCCCTCACCGTGGAAGGTACGCAAGCGCTGCTGGACGCGGACGAGGCGCTGCTGCTGATCCTGGCCGGTGAGCGGGCGAGCTTCGTCTTTGTCATCGACCGGGACGGCATTGACTGGGCGCGCATCGAGGTAACCTCGGCCGAGCTGGCCGAAGCGGTGACCGCGCTGCGGGCCGGGCTCGATCTCGATCATGGCCGGGGTCCGTGGAATGCGGTTTCGGTGCAGACGGCTTCTGCAGCGGCCAGCCTGCCGGTCTTCGACCGCGCGGCGGCCTATCGGCTCTATCAGCAATTGCTGGCGCCGGTGGAAGCCCGGCTGGAGGGCAAGACCCATGTCTATGCCGTCCCGTCCGGCGCGCTGTCCAGCCTGCCGCTTGGCCTCCTGGTCACCGAAGCACCGCAAGGGGCTGACACCGACACCGATGCGCTGCGGTCCACACCCTGGCTGGCGCGCCGCTTTGCGATGACGGTGCTGCCCTCGCCTGCCTCACTGCGCTCGCTCTCACGTTTCGGGGCCAGCCGGGCCACAGAGGCCTTCCTGGGTGTCGGCGATCCGTGCATCGGCCCGCGCGCAGGCGCGGGGTGTGAGCGCGCTGCCCGGCCCGGCGGTTCGGCCCATCGCGGCGGGGCTACGCGCGGCGTCTTCGGGGCGGATGTAACACGCGAGGGCGTGTTCCTGGCGGATGTGGACGCAGTACGTGCGCTCTCTGCCTTGCCCAATACACGCCCTGAACTCGTCGCTCTGGCCGAGGCCTTCGGCGCGCGTGCCGACCGGGATCTTTTGTTGGGCGACGCGGCGACCGAAACGCAATTGCGCACGATGAGCGATCTGGCCAACCGGCGCGTCATCACCTTTGCCACCCATGGCCTGATCGCGGACGAGCTTCCCGGCCTGACAGAGCCCGCCCTCGTCCTCACCCCGCCTGCTGAAGCCAGTGATCTTGATGACGGGCTTCTCACGGCCTCTGAAATCGCGCGTGACCTGACGCTGGATGCCGACTGGGTCATTCTGTCGGCCTGCAATACGGCGGCTCCGGGCGGCGCGGGTGCTGAAAGCCTCTCAGGGCTCGCCAGTGCCTTCTTTTATGCCGGGGCACGGGCGCTGCTGGTATCGCATTGGGTGGTGGACGATGCGGCTGCCCGGCGCCTCACCACCGGCACGCTCTCGGCCATGAATGACAACCCGGAAGCCGGACGCGCTGAAGCGCTGCGCCGCTCCATGCTCTCCATGATGGATGACCCCGAATTTACCCATCCGGCCATGTGGGCACCCTTCGTGCTGGTCGGCCAGAACCGCCCTGCGGGGTAGGCCCCTACCGCCTCCCGCCCGTCAGCAGAGTGACCAGCGAGCGCACATCATCCAGGCGCCCGGCAACAGCCGAGCTGGTGCGCACGCCTTCAGCCTCCAGCACCTCTAGCGCATCGCTCTCGCCGGCACGACGCAGAGCGGTAATGGAATACTTGAACACATCCGGCTCGCAATTCGCCCCGGTACGCGGGTCAACCGCGTAGAACTGGCCGAACTGGCCGGTATTGGTGTGCAATATGCAGCGCTCCTGCGGGCTCAGGGACAGCCAGATCAGGGCGCGGAAATCATCAAGCGCCGGCCCCGCATAATCGGAATGGCCGAGTCCGCCGCCCGCTGCAAGGCTGGTATCGACCGTGCTGAGGCCTTCCACCACGACCGGATAGGGCGGGCTGGCATCGCCCGCGCGCGCGCCGCCGCCATTTATCCGGCGCGACAGGCGCAGGGCCCGGTCCCGGCTGGATGCATAGAGCGTCATGCCAGAGGCGAGATGGCGAAAGTCCGGCACTTGGCCCATGAAGGTTTCGGCATCGACATCTGGCGAGGCCCACACGACCTGATCAAACAGGGGTTCGGGCGGATCAGGATAGGTCTGCGCAAACCGCTCCAGCGCGGCGGCAAGGAAGCGATTACCCATGGAGTGAGCGACAATGTGGATACGGTCTGCCCCCGCCCCGTTCATGAGAAGGAAGATGAACGCCTCCAGATCGCGGACATTCTCGTCCGTCACTTCGCGTCCGTCCGCGAAATAGCCGAGCAGCGAGCCGCGCGATGGCCAGGAATAAAGGGCAGGCACGCCATCAATCTCCAGATCCACCGCCAGCTGGGCCGCCCGCTCCGCCGCCCCGCGGAAGTCGGAATTATACCCGTGGATGAACAGCAATAGCTCGCGCCGCTTTGAGACGTCCATCGCCTCACCCAACGCACCGGTGAAGGCGTAATCATCGGCAAACGGCTCAACCCGGTCGATAATGAAATAGTCAGCGCGATAGCCGTCGAGATCACCCGGATATCGTTCCTGGCGCGGTATGGAGCCGACTTCCCGATTACGCGGCACCGACACCGTCACCACGCCGAGATCGAGCGGAGCGCGGTCCGGTCCGTAGAAATTGTTGGGATCGGCCGAGCCGGTACGTGCCCGGTTGGTGCCATAGAAAACCGGCACGATGATGTGATCGGCGTCGGCAAGTGCCTGCGGATCGCGTACCAGGAACTCGGCATCCTCGCGCTCCGCGCGCTGGATCAGCACGCCAAGCTGAGCCTGCATTTCGGGAAGGGCGTGCGGCTCGCCGGCCTCGGCAGCCAACTGTTCCACCGCAACGGCCGCTTCGCCATGGCCGATATAGTCGCGCGCCCGCACGGCCCCTGAGGCCGCCAGCACCGCTTCGGCTTCTTCCAGCGCGTCGCGGGCATAGGCGAACCGGCCCTCGCCGGCTTCAAACAATCCTTCAGCGATCAGACCCAGCGCCCATTCCCCGCGCACCTCGTCCAGCGTAGCTGCGATACGGCTGCGGGCCTCGCGATAGGCCGCCCGCGCTTCGGCCACATCACCGCATCCCGCGCGCAGATCCGCCAGATCGAACCAGAAGGCGATCTCCTCGGCCCGGTCCAGCTCAAGCTCGGCGAAGTCCAGCGCGCCAATCTCGCTTGCCGTCAGTTCGCAACCCTGCGCGCGTGCCTCAGCGGGACGCAGGGCCACAAGCCCCCACATCAGCAGGCACACCGCAAAACAATGGATCAGACGCATCATGCCGGCACGGCCTTTCGCCATGGGTGAGAGATCAGATTGCGCCAAGCATACCACCGCTTCAAGCAGGCGGGGATAAGTGACTCGGCCCTTGCCGGCCACCTGTCGGCAAATGTAAGCCTTTTGAACACATTAAGAATGTTTGCCAGCCCGGCCATGACCGGTAATCATGGGGATAGTGTCGGTCTGAATAGGGGAGGGAGCGATGCACCGGGGATTGTTTGCCGCCGTGCTGGCCGGAGCCATGCTCCTTGCCGTGCCTGCTGTCCGGGCCGAGGAGCCCGCACCACCCGTCGCCGCGAGTATCATTGACGCCGATGTGCGCGCCCTGATTGAGGCGGCAGAAGCCATTGAAATGGAAGCTGATCCGCCCGCTGCTCGCGCTGCCTGGCGGACGGCGTGGGACGCGGCGAGCGCGCTGGAGGATGTGCCTGAAACCGACATGGCCGAACTCGCCAATCAGCTCGGATCGGCCGATTTCTATGCCGGCGGGCGGGAATCCGCGCTGGTCTGGTTCCAGCAGGCCGCCAGCGTTTTCTCGGATGCAGGGCCGGACTATCTCGTCCCGCTGGAACAATCACTTGGCAATGTCGCCTCCATCCTCGGCACGCTGGGCCGGCTGGACGAAGCCGAGGCGACCCAGCGCGAGGTGCTGGAGGTGCGCCGCCAGCTCTACCCGGAAGAGCATGCCCAGATTGCCCGCTCGTATTTCGAGCTGGGCTCGGTGCTCAATGCACGTGGCCAGCTGGACGAGGCGATCGAGCTGGTCGAGCGGTCGCTCGTGATCCGCGAAGCGGTGCTGGAAGAGGGCCATCCCTTCATCGCGATGACCAGGGTCAGCCTGGCCGCCATCCTCACCCGTGCCCACCGGTTTGAAGAAGCCGCAGAGCTGTCGCGCGCAGGTGCGCAGGCCCTCGAAGCCGCCCTGCCCGCCGGCCACCCCTTCATCGCCTTTGCCCTGTCCAACTATGCCGGGGCGCTCAATGCGTGGGGCCGCCATGAAGCGGCTGAACCCCTGCTGCGCCGCTTGCTTGAAATCCGCCGCGAAACGTTGGGCGAAACCAACCCGCAGGTCGCCGACACGCTTAACAATCTCGCTGTCTCGCTCTATGCGCAGGGCCGGGCTGCAGAAGCTCGTCCGCTCTTCCTCGCCGCGCGTGACATCTACCGGGCGGCCTCCGGCGCAGGCTCGGTGGAAGCGGCGCGCATGCAGATGAATGCGGCGGACGCCGCCTTTGCGCTGGGCGATTACGAGGCAGCGCGCGCCGAGTGGGAAGACACGCTCGCCGTGTTCGACGCCGCCGGTGCGGTGGGGCTGGACCGGGTGCGGGTGCTGTCCGAGCTTGCCGCCCTGCAGGCCGTGACGGGCGAGCATGACAGCGCGCGGCAGAACATGACCCAGGCAGGCTTTCTCGCGGCAAACTACCTGCCCTTCGGCCATGAACGCCGATTGATGCTCGCCATTGATGAGGCCTGGATGGAAAGCCTTGCGGGTGGGCACCGTGCCCACGTGCCGCGTGCCGTTAACACCGCTGTCCACGAACTCGCCCAAGGGCTGGATCTGACGGATCTGGACGGCGCGCGCGATGCCGCAAGATCACGCCAGCGTGCCTTCCGCCGGGCGCTCGACATCGCCTATGAGGCGGGCGAAGCAGAGACCGCCTTCCATATCCTGCAATACGTCCACGCCACCGGACTGGCACTGGCTTCGGAGGCAACCGCCCTGCGCGCCCGGGCGGAAGGCCTGGACGGCGCGGAACTGCTGCGCGCGCGTCAGGAGGGCTGGCGCAATCTGCGCCGGGCGGAAGACGCCTATATCCGCCTGCGCTCCACGCCGGGCACACCCGATAATGACGTCCTCAACGCGGCGCGCGACGACTATACCGCAGCACGCAGACACCTTGCCGCCCTTGCCGCGCCGGGCGGAGCGCACCGCGCCAGCTTCGCCAGCCCGTACGATATGCGCGCCGCTCTTGGTCAGGGCGAGGCCGTGATCGCCTTTGCCTTTACCGAAAATGGCGGGGTGGTGATGCGCATGGACCATGACGGGCTGGTGATGGACCGGCTGGCCATCAGCCAAGCCGACGCCCTCGCCGCCATCACCCGGCTGCGCGCCTCGCTGGAGGCGGGGGCCGCAGGCGCGGTTGATACACCCTTCCCGGCTGAAGACGCGCATACGCTTTATACCGGTATCTTCACGCCTGCCATCATGGACGGGCTGGAACCCGGCACCGCGCTCTTCGTGCTGGCCGACGGGCCCTATCGTTCCATCCCCTTCCCGGTCCTCCTGACCGCGCCGCAGGGAGCACCCCTGCAAGGCAGTGCGGCCCTGCGCGCCGCGCCCTGGCTGATCCGTGATCATGCCGTGACCACCCTGCCTGCCCTCTCCAGCCTCACCGCGCGGCAAGCGCGCGAAGAGGGCCGCGAGCCCTTCCTGATCGGGTTTGGCGCGCCGGCCTTTTCCGGCCCGCCAGAGCGCGAGACGATCACGCTGGCTTCCCTCACGCGCAGCGGGGGCGGGGATGCGTCCCGGGCGCTCGCCTCACTCGCGCCCCTGCCCGGCGCGGAAGCCGAGCTGATCGAACTGGCGGCGGTGTTCGGCCCTGCCCGCTCCGATATCCGGATCGGAGCAGAAGCAACCGAAACCGCAGTGAAGACGGCCGACCTTGCCCGTGCCAGCGTGCTGGTCTTTGCCACGCACGGACTTCTGACCGGAGAGCTGGAAGCGGTGCTGGAGCCCGCCCTGGCCTTCACGCCGCCGGCTCATCCCACCGCGCTTGATGACGGCTTGCTGACCGCGTCAGAGATCGCCGGGCTGTCGCTGAACGCCGACTGGGTTATCCTGTCTGCCTGCAACACGTTTGCGGCAGACGGCACGGCCCGCGCACCCGACCGGCTGGCCCAGGCCTTCCTCTATGCCGGCGCGCGCAGTCTTCTTGTTTCCCACTGGACGGTGCGCGACGACGCGGCAGCGCGCCTCAGCGCCGGCACGGCCCGCAAGGCCGCCGACGGGCGGGCACGACCGCAAGCCTTCCGCGAAGCCGTGCTGGAACTGATCGCGGACGAGAGCGTGCCCGGCGGCGCACATCCGGGCGTGTGGGCACCGTTCGCCCTGATTGGCGGATAGGCGCGCGCGTGTCAGTTGGTGATCAGATAATAGGCCACCGTGCCCGCTGTGAGATTGGTAATCTCGATATGGAAAGGCTCGGTCCAGACCGGGACCCACTGACAGGTCACCGGCGCGGCACCGACCAGTGTCTCGCACAGGGTTTCGCCGTCATCGGCGCGGCGTATGGCAAGACGCAGCGTACCGCTGCTGCGCGTCTGCACCGAGACCCGCGCCGCCCGGCCGGAATGGAAGCTGTCACGCAGCAGCGCCGCCTCGCTCGGCCCGATCACCCCATTGCGGTAGGCCGGCCCCGCCGTGCGTCCGCGCAAGGGTGGCAGGGTCTCGCCCAGCGCGTCGGCCCGGTCACGCCAGCGCAGCGCCAGATTGTCTTCGCCTTCAGCGGGCCGTGCGCCTGCGCCATCCAGCAGCGAAGCCGCTGCCAGCATGCCCGCCCCGTCATCAATCTCCTCGGCCCGCAGGCCGATATCGAGCGCGGCCATAATCTGCCCGTCCGGCTCGGCAACGGCACTCACTTCAGCCCGCTCAGGCGTAGCGCAGCCCGCAGCGCCAAGCGCTACGAGGATGAAGGCCAGTCCGGCAGGCAGGGCAAATCGCATCCAAGCGCACTCCCATGGTGAACAATCCGGCCAGTCTAGCCCGCAGTGCGGGCAGGATGAAGGGATTAAGAACCCGGCTCCTGCAATCCACCTTCGCGCGGCTGACCGCCCTCATCGCCTTCATGGTGAGCCTTGCCGCGACGGTGATCTTTCTGATCGCCTATCTTGCCTTTGCTTTTGTCTCCGACCAGACCTTGCGCCAGCTGATCGACACCGATGCGGCGGGGCTGGTGGATATCTACGCCATTGAAGGCGATGAAGGTTTGCGCCGCACGCTCGATGACCGTCTGGCCATGCGTCCGCTGGAGGGCGAGGAGCCGGTCTATCTGCTGGCCAGCCCCGAAGGCGAGCGCGTAACCGGCAATCTCGGCAAATGGCCGGATGAGTTCGCACTCGATGCCAGCTGGATACGCGGCGGTTTCACTGTTGACGGCGCCCCCCTGCCCCTGCTTGGACGAGCCTTCCTGATGCCGCAGGATTACCGCCTGTTCGTCGGGCGTTCGACAACGCGCCAGGAAGAGGCGCTGGCCCGGCTGCGCCTGATTTTCATCACCGGCTTTTTCATCACGCTGACACTGGGTATAGCGGGCGGGCTGATCGCGGCGGGCTGGATCATGGGCCGGGTGGAAAGGTTGAACCGGACCTGCCAGGCGGTACGCGACGGGGCGATCGACCGGCGCGCGCCGGGCGGGGAAGGCGCGGACGAGTTCGGTCTGTTATCGCGAAATATCAACGCCATGCTGGACCGGATCGAGCGCCTGATCGGCGCCCAGCGTGAGGTTTCTGACCTCACCGCGCACGAGCTGCGCACCCCTCTCATCCGCATTGACCGCACGCTGGTTGAAGCCGAAAGCGATCCCGCCAAAATCGAGGCCGCGCGCGAGCAACTGGCGGAAATGGGCGAGCTGATCAATTCACTGATGGACATTTCGGCGATCAGCGCCGAGATCGGGGATAATCGCGGGCTGGAGATCCTCGATCTTGCCGAACTCGCCCGCTCGGTTGCCCCGCTCTATGCCGATGTCGCCGCCGAAAAGGGGGCCAGCGTGAAGGTGGAGGCCTCACGCCCGGTGATGATGCGCGCCAGTCCGGCCCAGATGGGGCGCCTGATCGCCAACCTGCTCGACAATGCGGTAAAATTCCTGCCCGAAGGTGGACAGGTGAAGCTGATCGTACGCGAGGGTCCGATACTGATCGTGGAAGACAATGGGCCGGGCGTTCCGGCGGACTGGCGCGAGCGCGTCTTCATGCGCTTTGCCCGTATCCGCCACGGCAATGGCCCCGCAGGCCACGGGCTGGGCCTGTCTTTCGTACACGCCGTCGCGCGCCGCCATGGCCTGACCATAGAGGTGGAAGACGCAAGGCCGGGGACAGCCCGGCCCGGTGCCCGCTTCATTGTCCGTCCCGCCGGCGCGCCGTCATGAACGCCAGCCCCTCCCTTGCCAGTCTCGCCAGAGATTTCACCCGTATCGGATTCTTGAGCTTTGGCGGCCCGGCCCCACAGATCGCCATGCTGCATGACCTCGCGGTAGAGGAGCGCGGCTGGATCAGCGATACCGCCTTCCTGCGCGCGCTCAATGTCTGCCACCTCCTGCCGGGGCCGGAAGCGATGCAGCTGGCGACCTGGATAGGCTGGCGGCTGGGCGGGATACGCGGCGGTCTGATTACGGGCGGGCTCTTCGTCCTGCCCGGCGCGCTGACCATGCTGGCCCTGTCCGTCCTTTATGTGCTGGCCGCTGATCTCACCCTTGTCGAGGGTGCGTTCTTCGGGGTTAAGGCCGCTGTGCTGGCGATCCTTGTAAGTGCCGTGATCCGGCTGGGCTCAAGGACAGTGAAGACACCCGCCGCTTTCGCCATCGCGGGCACCGCCTTCATCGCCCTCGGTCTGGGTATTGCCTTTCCGATCGTGATCGCGGCGGCGGGCCTTGCCGGTTGGCTGGTATCGCGCTGGATGACGGCAGGCCATCACGATGAGACTGACCCTGCCGAACCAGCGGGCGAAACGACCTCGCTTAAGTCAACCGCGCTTTCGCTCCTCATCTGGGCCGCGATCTGGCTCGCCCCGCTGGCACTGGCCGCGCTGGTCCTCACCCCATCCCACCGGCTGGTAGAGTTGGCGGGCTTTTTCTCCTGGCTGGCGGTGATGAGCTTTGGCGGGGCCTATGCCGCGCTGGCCTGGATGGCGCAGGCAGGCGTGGAGCAGTATGGCTGGCTGAGCGCTGGCGAGATGGCCGACGGGCTGGGCCTTGCCGAGTCCACGCCCGGTCCGCTCATCCTCGTAACGCAGTTCACTGGCTTCCTGGCAGGCTACCGCGTGCCCGAGCCCTTCGGTGCGATGGCAGGCGGGATTATCGGCGCAATGCTGACGCTCTGGGCGGTGTTCCTGCCTTCCTTTATGGCGATTTTCACCCTCGCCCCTTGGATGGAAAGGCTGAACCGCATCAAAGCCCTGCAAAGCGCGCTGGCAGGCATTTCCGCCGCCGTGGTGGGCGTGATCGCCAGCCTTGGCGTCTGGTTTGCCGTCCAGATCCTCTTTGCCGATACCGGCGCGATGAGCTTCGGGCCGTTCCGTATCGTGACCGCCGACATCACCACGATTGACCCTTGGGTGATCGCGATTGCGGCCCTGTGCGCCGTCATCGCGGTCGGCCTCAAACGGGGCGTGATGACGCTGGTCGCGGCAGGGCTGGCCGCCGGCCTCGCCCTGTCGCTAACCGGGCTGATCTAGACGATCTAGCCCACCACCTCGTCACGTAGCGTGCGGGCCGCCAGCAGGAAGGCAATCGCCGCCATGCCGCCGACACCGCCGAACGTCACCATGGACCAGCGAATGCCTTCGGCCGCACCCATGGTCTGGCCATAAATATCGCTGAACGTACCGACCAGAAGCGGACCAAGGCCCAACCCGACCAGGTTGATGATGAAGAGCAGCACGGCGGCTGCCGTCGCGCGCGTATGGGGCTGAACAAGGCTCTGCGCGCTGGCAAAGACTGGCCCGTACCAGATCGCGCCGACAAAGACCGGAAGGGCGAGCAGCGCGAAGGACAACACCACATCGCCCACCAGCATGGAGGCAATGAAGGGAATGACCGTGATCAGCGCGGCATAGGCCGGCACGGTGGCATAGCCTGCCACATTCACCCGCGCAGCCCGGTCAGCCAGTATGCCGCCAAGATAGGTGCCCGCCGCGCCGCAAATGCCGATAATGAGTCCCAGCGCGGTGCCGACAAAGCCGATAGGCCCGAAGCTCAGCCCCAGCGTCTGGTTCACGGTTTCGGCCAGCGCAGCCAGCCCCTCGCCGTGATTGCGCAGATAGAAGGAGCCGTAAAAAGCGATATGGCCATAACCGACCATAGCGCTGAGCGCCGCACCGATGGACACCCACCAGAAGGATTTCTTCGACTTCAGCTCTCCCATTGCACCGAAAAGCTCGGCGAAATACGAGATCAGGGGCGCAAAATTGTGCCCGTACCAACCCGCAAGCGCGGCGCGCAGGCGGGTGAGCACCGCCCTGCTGTCCTTGTTGGCAGCCGCGTAGAGCTCAAAGCGGTTCGGCTGGCGCGGAGGCTTGGGCGGTTTGGGTTGATTGCGCCTTGGTTCGGGAAGGGTGAGAAAGGTGATGATGGCCAGCGCAATGCCCGGTCCGCCCGCCACGAAGAAAGCGACCCGCCAGCCATAGGCGTCCGCGATCAGTCCGCCGAGCACCATGCCGGCGAGCGAACCCAGCGGAATGCCCATGGAGTAGAAGGCCAGCGCGGAGGCGCGCTGTTCCTTCGGCGTGTAGTCGGTGATCAGCGAGTGGGCGGGCGGCGTGCAGCCCGCTTCGCCAACGCCCACCCCGATCCGGGCGAGCAGAAGCTGGATGAAGTTCGTCGCGAGCCCGCACATCACGGTGAACGCGCTCCACACGGCTACCGCAACCGAGATGATCTTCACCCGATCGGCTTTCTCGGCGTAGCGCGCGATCGGGATGCCGAGCACGGTGTAAAACAGGGCGAAGGCGAGACCTGTGAGCATGCCCAGCTGCCAGTCGGCCAGACCCAGCTCGATCTTGATCGGCTCGGCCAGGATATTGACGATCTGCCGGTCGAGAAAGTTGAAGATATAGATGATCAGCAGCATGCCGAGCGCATAGCGGCGCGCACCGGGCGAAAGCGGCACGGCGGGCGCCGCATCCGGTGACCGGGTCTCAGTGCTCAAGACGATTCCTCCCCTGGGTATGGCGTGCTCGTGTTTTCTGGCGCGCCTTTGCAAGGGAGGTTAGAGCGTCCGGCGTGGCTGTGAAGGGGGATAATGCGCTTTTCTATCCGCGCGGGCAGATCAGCACATTGGAATCAAACACCGCCCCGACCACGAATTGATAGCGCCAGGGCGCGCCGACGCTGGACCCGCTCAGTTCCTCGCCGTGCGTGTAGAGCACGGTGATGGCTTGCCCTGTCTCGGGATTAACCCGGATGATATGGGAGGGCGCGTTGACGCTTTCATCGCCTGCATGGGCAAGAAAATCGAACACGCGCGGATGGGCGCCGATCCACAGCTCGCCGCTCTCATCGATCTCGATATTGTCCGCGCCGGTGCGCACCGGGATGGCGCGGCGGTGGCGCAGTGCCCCGGTTTCGCG
>JBJHCI010000020.1:0-13363 GCA_050485925.1 Maricaulaceae bacterium | reverse complement strand
CGCATATCGCGCGCCAGCTGACGCTCCACCTGCTCGACATGGTTTGAGTAGATGTGCGCATCGCCAAACGTGTGGATGAACTCGCCGGGCTTCAGGCCTGTTACCTGCGCCACCATGGCCAGTAGCAGGGCATAGCTCGCGATATTGAACGGCACCCCCAGAAACAAATCCGCGCTGCGCTGGTAAAGCTGCAGTGAGAGACGGCCATTGGCGACGTGGAACTGGAACAGCGTATGGCAGGGCGGCAGCGCCATGGACGGCACATCGGCCGGATTCCACGCCGAGAGCACGAGGCGGCGCGAGGCCGGGTTGGTCTTTATCTGCTCCACAAGGTCTGCCAGCTGGTCGATTTCGCGCCCGTCAGGGCCGGTCCAGCGCCGCCATTGCTTGCCATAGACGGGGCCGAGCTCGCCGTTCTCGTCCGCCCACTCATCCCAGATCGTGACGCCGCGCTCCTGCAGCCAGCGTACATTGGTCATCCCCTTGATGAACCAGAGCAGCTCGATGGCGATGGAGCGGAAATGCACCTTCTTGGTGGTCAGGAGCGGGAAGCCATCGGCCAGATCACAGCGTATCTGGCGGCCAAACACGGTGCGCGTGCCCACCCCTGTGCGATCATCTGACGGCGTGCCATTGGCCATCACATCGCGCAGGAGACCCAGATACGCCGCCTCGATGCCGGGGCGGCGGGTTTGCGCGGGATGGTGTTCGGCAAGGGCCATGAGGGACTCCGGTGATCTTTCAAGATCAATTTTGCTCGATTCGCCCCGGATTAGGGCTTGGCTCAACCCCTGCGGAGAGTTCTCTACAGCTATTTTTCAGCTAGGCTGATTTGATCCGGCATGTAATGGAGCTCCCCTCATGCTGATCACGGTGATATGCGCGACGGCCACTTTGGCTGCAGCGACGCCGGTCGCAAGCCCGGAACCGCCGCAGGCAACCCGTTTTCCGTGCCATGAGCCATGGCAAGACGCTCACGACACGACCCTACACCGCGCCGCTGCTGCATACCGGGTGGAGATGGACGAAGCGCTGGCGCGGATCGAAACGCTGGACGCAGACGAGAACGACCCCTGGGTCCGCTATCGAGACGCCGCGCGGGAAACGCGCGATCCGTTTGAACGCGAAACCTTATTGCGAACAGCGCGCGACCAGTATGCGCGCGGCCAGCTATCTGTCAGCCTCGCCATCATGCCCGCGGAGGCCGCAGGCGGGGCTCGCCGGCACGCGGTCGCGGTAATGTGTGAAATCGACACCAGCAATCTCGGCTTTCTGCGGTCGCGGCTTCAGGGCGATGGCTATCCGTTCGGGGTCGCCGCGATTGCGCGCGAGGCCTTCAACCTGATGATTCTGCACGCTGACAACGATCCCGATGTGCAGCGTGCGGCGCTCGACGCCATGGAAGCGGAAATCGGGAGGGACCCGGCACTGCGGCAGGATTTTCTGCGCATCCACGGGCGCTGGACCAATAATGTTGGCGGACCCGGCTATTTCGGCGAGCGGGGTGAATGCGGGCCTGACGGGCGGTTTCATCTCTATGCCGGCACCGCCTCAGACACCATCGCCGAGCGCAGGGCACGCGCCGGATTACCGCCTCTCTCCACGTATGTAGAAAGCCTTTCGCGCAATTGTCCGCAGCCATAGCGCCCCGCCACTTATGAACACAATTTAATCGGCCGGCCATCAAATCCCGCTTGCCCTGGCCGCGCGCCGGTGGCAGCTTGCCCGGACTGGAACAAACAGGGAATATTTCAATGATCGGATACGTAACACTCGGCACGAACGACCTTGAAAAGGCTTGTGCTTTCTATGACGCCATCGCGAAGGAGCTCGACACCCCGCGCATGATGGAGTTCGACACCTTCGTGGCCTGGGGCAAGCCCGGCGGGGCTGCCGGCATCGCCGCCACCAAGCCGTTTGACGGCAATGCGGCAAGCGTCGGCAATGGCGTGATGGTGGCACTGGAAGCGAAAGACACCGAACAGGTCCACCGGCTCTACGACATCGCGCTGGCCCATGGCGGGACGTGCGAGGGCAAGCCCGGCCCGCGCGGCGACAATTTCTACGCCGCCTATTTCCGCGATCCGGACGGCAACAAGCTCAACGCGTTCCTGATGACGGGCCCGATCGGCTAGCAAGCTAGCGGGTCTCCTCCCCGGAGGGCGGGCAGCGCGAAGGCGCTGTCCGCCCCAGCCGGTTTAAGAGGCTTGAGGGCAGCAAATGCCCGCCCGTCCAGCCGACATCGAGCCCCGCTTCACGAAGGCGCGCGGCCGTCCACACATTGCAAGTCTGGAAGGCGTGATAGCTGGAATGGCCGGTGAAGAAGGCACTGCCGCGCGGGTCCAGCCCGTCTGCCACAAAGCGCGGTTCGCCTGCGCCATCCAGCACCAGCTCGGCCTCCAGCGCGTTTACGAGAGTCGTCAGCCCTTCACCTGACAGCGCCACATTACGGTATTCGCTGACATAAGCCTCGCGCGGATCGCGGCTCAGCGCCGCAACATGCACGACAGACGGCGTCGGCCAGGCGATGGCGGCAAGGCTGTTGAACGGGTTCACGCCCGTCACATAGGCCGCCTCATCACCCCAGCCGATGGCAAACCAGCGCGCACCGGGGAAGGCCGTGCGTACCGCGCCGTCCTCCGGGAACGCATCGGCTGGCAGGTAGAGATTGGCGTGCCAGCCGTTGGAGCTGACGGCGATGAGGTGGCAGTCCTCGCCGGCTGGCGCAGCCATCGGCGCCGGCCGGGTGCAGGCTGCCAGAAGAAGCGCGGATGCGCTGATAAGACAAATGAGGGAGTAAAGCCGGGCCATCCCCTTTCATAACACGTCTAGAACGCCTATATTCAAGGGGTCCGCCTTGGCGGTCTATGGCGATAAACGTGCGTGTAATAACCAGACCGGACCCGGGTGCGATTCCCGGCGGCTCCACCAATCCCTTTTGGCCGCGCGTTGGGCGGTGATTATGGGGCCGATCAGGATCGACGGATGGGTAAAGACGTTACTTTCGCCCGCATGGGCTCCGTTATCAGCCCATTGTTAAAGTTGCCAACGACAACTTTGCTGAAGAAGTGCGTCTCGCTGCGTAAGCAGTGCGATCATTTCGCATCTTAAGTCCTCGGCTCTAGCAAGCCGCAGGCGGGGTTCGGGGGGCGCCTGGCAACAGAAGCCCCCTACTTTTCCTTCATCTCCCTGAACTATCGCCGTCCGCGCCCGATTAGCGAAGGCAGGAGCAGGGTCAGGGCGGCGTAAAGCCCGGCGGCCAAGATTGCCGCAACCGGCGCATAGGCCAGCCCCAGCACATCGCGCGCGCCGTCGCCTTGCGATCCGGCAATGGCGAGAATGAAGCCCCCGCCCGGCAGTTCATAAAGCCCCGCCGCATCGGCGGAAAACAGCCGCGCCACACCTGTGATGAGGAAGAACACCGCCGCCGCATAAAGCAGGCCCAGCACTGATACCACACTCGCCTTGCCTACACCCGCCATAGCGCCATAGCGCAGCGCCTCGACCACGCGGCGCGGATTGAGCGTGCGAGCCGCCTCGCGCGCGGCATTGGCAGCGATCTCGCCGGGCAGGAAATGGGCCGGAAGCCCAACCACCTCTATCGCCTTGCGCACATTGTCCGGTGAGGCCGTGGCCGCACTGCCCAGCGCCGTGATCAGACGGGCCTCCACCTCGCGCCGATAATGGCGCGCCGCCGCACTTGGCAGCCGCCCCAGCAACAGGTCCGCCTCACGGAGATACTCCGCAGCAAGCGCGCGTGCCGGTTCGTCCTCAAGCTCGGTCAGCCGTTCCAAATCCTGCCGCTCCCCTTGCCTACATTCGGGTTGTTAACCCTGATACCAGCCTAGCGGAGATAGCTTGATGACAAAATGCCGAACTTGCCCTTCGTCAGGCTGGACGGACCGACAGGCGCAGCCCGTCTTTCGGGCGCAGTGTCACCTGCATGGCCAGCTCGACCGGCAGGGTGGATGCGGGAGTGAACTCCAGATCACGCACCAGCGTGGCAAGCATGATGGCGGCCTCCATCATCGCAAAGCCCATCCCGATACAGGCGCGCGGTCCGCCGCCAAAGGGTAGGTATTGATAGCGCTCGGTCGGTCGCCGGTCGCGCAGCCAGCGATCCGGGTCAAATCCGTCCGGATTGTCCCACAGCCTGCGGTGACGGTGCAGGCAGTAGAAGGCAAGCAGGGCCACATCGCCTTTTTTCACGACGCGGTCACCGATCATCGTATCGCGTACCGCACGGCGGGCCACCATGGGTGCGGGCGGATAGAGCCGCATCGTCTCTTCCAGCACCTGACGGGTGAAATAGAGCCGGGAGACGCTATCAGCTGTGGCCGCCCCGTCGCCCAGCACCTCGCGGGCTTCGGCGCGCAGCCGGGCCTGTGCTTCGGGCTGGTGGGCCAGAAGATAGAGTGCCCAGGTCAGCGCGATACCGGTCGTTTCATGGCCGGCTGCCACGAAGGTCATCACGCTGTCGCGGATATCTGTGTCGGTAAGGCCCTTACCGCTCTCCTCATCGCGCACGGTGAGAAGCAGGCCCAGCAGGTCTGTGCCCGGCTCTGTTGCGGCCCTGCGTCGGACGATCTGGCCTGCCACGGCCTTGCGGAACACGGCGCGGGCCTTGCGGGCCTTAAGGCTCATCGGGCGCGGCATCCATTCGGGCACCGGGGCAAGATCAGACAGGCGCATCCGCCCGATCTCCTCCAGCAATACCTCGATCGCGGCCCGCACTTCGCCCCGGTCAAACCCTTCCACGTCAGAAAACAGAACACGTTCGATGACCGCGAAGGTCGCATCGCTCATCACGCTCATGATTTCGGGCGTTTGCGGGGCCGAAAGCTGGCGCACGGCCATCTCCGCAGCCTCAGCCATGATGGGAGCGAACGGATCAAGCCTGCGTTTCAGGAAAGCCGGTTGCAGCGTCATGCGCTGGCGCCGCCAGCTTTCCCCGTGCGCGGTGAGGATGGCATCGCCCAACACCGGGCGCAGCATGCGCTGGATCAGCGGCGATTTGCGCCAGGCGTCGAAATTGTCCTGCAGGACGGACTTCATCTGCTCCGGTCCGGCGACATGATGGACCTTCCGGCCGAGATAGGGGCCGGAGAGAATCGGCTGCTCGAAGAGCGGCGCAGGCAGGATTGAGAGCGGGTTTTCCCGCATCATCATCCCGGTCTTCAAGAGTGGTGTCGGCCTGTCCAGCGGCGTGATCCGCGCGGGCTGAAAGCCGGTTTCCGGTTGCAGGCCAGATGATTGCGCCATGCCTCTTCATCTAGCGCGGCAAGCCAATGAACGCCAGCAGCACCGCGACCAACGGTGCTGGCCGATTGACGCACCGCAAGGCTCGGCTAGGCTCAATCAAAGGACAGAGCCTGGGGGAGGCCAGTGTGAGCAAGGACCTGATGCGGTATGACCGTCTGGCGCAGGACGCTCTGCGCGGGGTTGTCCGGCAGGCGCTCGCCCGTGCGGCGGCACCGGAAGGCCTGCCCGGCTCCCACCATTTCTATATCAGCTTCAAGACCTCCGATCCCGGGTGCGATGTGGATCAATCCCTTGTGGATGCCTATCCCGATGAGATGACGGTGGTGCTCGAACACCAGTTTTGGGACCTCGCCGCGGAGGAAGATTTCTTCGAGGTGACGCTGAAATTCGGCGGGGTGCCGAAATATCTCAAAGTCCCCTACAGTGCGGTGACCCGCTTCCACGATCCGGCGGTCGGCTTCCACCTGCATTTCGATTATGAAGCCCCCGAAGGCGGCGATAGTACTGGCAATAGCGCGGCAGCGGCTGGTGGTGGTGGCGAGGAAGGCACGGTGGTCAGCCTTGATGCCTTCCGCAAGAAGGACTGAGCCTAAGGGTCTGTCCTCGTAAAGAGTTTGAGGCGTGTCGCTTCAGAGCAGCTTCATCTTCCTGAAAACATAGGTGAGGATCACCGCGGCCACGATGATGAGTCCGGTGACCGCGCCAAACGCCCATTCTTCCTCGGCGAAGGGAATACCTTCCACATTGATGCCAAGAAGCCCGGTAAAGAGCGTGAGCGGCAGGAAGATTGCGGCCAATGCGGAGAGCAGCACCATATAACGGTCCATTCTCGCCGCGCGTGCCTCGACAATCTGATCTTGGATCAGCGCGGCACGCTCTCGCACCGCCTCCAGCTCTTCCAGGATACGGGTGGTCTTGTCAGCCGCCTCACGCACCCGTGAACGGTCGCGGTCCGACAGCCAGCTCAGATCTTCAATGGAAAGCGTGGTGAGCGCATCCCGCTGTGGGCCAATATATCGGCGCAGGCGGATCGCCCGGCGGCGCACATGCGCCAACGCGCCGCGCCTGACCACCTCATCTTCCAGCAGGGCGTCCTCGAACGCATCCAGCTCCTCGTGCAGTTCGGAGACGTGCGGCTCCATCCGGTCGGCGAGGCGCTGGGCCAGCTTGCCGACCAGTTCTCCGGGGCTGACAGGCGCAATGCCGCGCTCGATCGCACCGACGAGATCGTCTACCGCATGCAGCGGGCGCACCCACACGCCGATCACGCGGGACCGCTCCACCCAGAGCCGCACCGAGACCATGTCCTCCGGTTCGGCACCTTCCATCATGTTGACACCGCGCAGAATTATCACCGCGCCGCCACCATGCACGGTACAGCGTGGACGGGTGTCATCGGCCAGCAGCGCCGATTGCAGGAAGCTGTCCAGCCCGCTTTCGGCTTCCAGCCAGGGGACGGTGCGCGCATCGTCGCGCTGGAGATGTATCCACACAAAGGGCGGGCGAGCCTTGCCGCGCGCTTCAGCCTTCAGAGCCCCGTCAGCGGGCGAAAGCGTGTCCAGCGAGGCCGGTTCGGCCGCGCCCCTGCCATCCAGCGCAAAGCACAGGACGGGCGGCAGACCAGCGATGTCAGGACTGTCACTCAGGGCCATCAGCCGGCCTTTCGTGCGTTGGACTCAGGCTGCTTCAGGCACCAATGGCACGGCCCGCACCCGCACACGCGGGCGCTCACCCAGCACCTTTTCCACGTGCAGGCGTTCCACCTGACTGTCATCGTGGAAGACGACGCCGCACAGAGCGTCCAGCACCGCTTTGGCGACATTATCGACATCATGGACCGGCGAGTTCTCGGTGCGCTCTATGATGATGGTCACTTCGTAGGGACCCCATTTGGGCCGCACCCGCTTGAACTCGGTGCGGAAAAACTCCCCGATCAGCGTCTTGAAGCGGCGCGTCTGCGAGGTCAGCGCATCGACCCGCAAATGAAGCGATCCGTTTGGTGTGGCTGCCTGCACCTTACCCCTCCCGGTCCATTCCAGACCCTGATCCTGCAATGTGTAGCGGTCTGCGGCTTGATCCCTCATGGCCCGATGCTACACACCCGATTCGTTATCGTCACAGTGTCCGCCCGCAGACCGGTTTTCGCAAGCGGCGCGCGCCAGCCCAGTTGAGGAACCCATGACCGAGATGCGCACCGAGACCGACTCCTTTGGCCCGCTTCAGGTTCCCGCCGACAAGTATTACGGCGCACAGACCGCCCGCTCGCTGATCAATTTCAAGATTGGCGGCCAGACCATGCCGGTGCCGCTGATACGCGCACTAGGCGTGGTGAAACACTGCGCGGCGAAAACCAATATGGCGCTGGACAATATCGATCCCAAGCTCGGCAACGCCATTGCGGCGGCTGCGCTGGAAGTGGCGGAGGGCAAGCTGGACGATCATTTCCCGCTCGTCGTCTGGCAGACCGGTTCGGGCACCCAGTCGAACATGAACGCAAACGAGGTGATCTCCAACCGCGCGATTGAAATGCTGGGCGGGGTGATGGGCTCCAAAGACCCGGTCCACCCGAACGACCATGTGAACCGTTCCCAGTCCTCCAACGATGTGTTCCCCACGGCCACCCACATAGCCGCTGCGCGCGAAATGCACTCCACGCTGGTGCCCGCCCTCAAAATCCTGCGCGATGCGCTGAACGCCAAGTCAGAGGCCTTCAGGGACATCATCAAGATCGGCCGCACGCATCTGATGGACGCCACGCCGATCACGCTGGGCCAGGAGTTTTCCGCCTATGTCGCCATGGTCGAGAACGGCATCCGCCGCGTGGAAGCGGCCCTGCCCGCGCTCTACGAACTGGCGCAGGGCGGCACAGCGGTAGGAACCGGGCTGAACGCCAAGCCGGGTTTTGACGTGAAATTCGCACAGGAAGTGGCCAAGCTGACCGGCCTGCCCTTCGTGACGGCACCGAACAAGTTTGAGGCACTCGCCACCAAGGACGCGCTGGTGGAGGCCCATGGCGCGCTGAACTCGCTGGCCGTGTCGCTGTTCAAGATCGCCAATGACATCCGCCTTATGGGCTCCGGCCCGCGCTGCGGCATTGGCGAGTTGTCCCTGCCCGAAAACGAGCCGGGCTCGTCCATCATGCCTGGCAAGGTGAACCCGACCCAGTGCGAGGCGATGACCATGGTCTGCACGCAGGTCATGGGCAATAACGCCGCCGTGACGTTTGCCGGCAGCCAGGGCCATTTCCAGCTCAACGTGTTCAAGCCGGTGATGATCTACAACGTGCTGACCTCCACGCGCCTGCTGGCCGATGCCGCGATTAGCTTCACCGAGAACTGCGTGATCGGCATCGAGGCCAATGAAGCGCGTATTGCCGACATCATGGAGCGCTCGCTCATGCTGGTGACGGCTCTGGCCCCGAAAATCGGGTATGACAACGCCACGACGGTGGCAAAGACCGCGCACAAGAACGGCACGACGCTGCGGGAAGAAGCGATCCGGCTCGGCTTTGTCACCTCGGAGGAGTTCGACGAAGTGGTGCGCCCCGAACAGATGATCGGGCCGAAATAATTGGCGAACATCGTCAATCTGCGTACCGCGCGCAAACGCAAGGCAAGAGAAGCGGCAGCGAAAGACGCTGCCGCCAATCGCGCCGCGTTCGGGCAGACAAAAGCTGAAAAGCTGAAACGCAAGGCGGAGGCCGAAAAGGCCGCCCGCGAGCTGGACGGCAAGAAGCGCGATTAGGCGCTCCGCCTAACGCGGCTGCGCACGAAGAGACTGCACCGCTGCCTCTAGAGCCGGGTCGCCCTCCATGCCCGGCAGGACTTCTGCGCTCTCCAGCAGGGTGGAAGGGCGGAATGCCTCGCGCGGCGTGCCGTCGACATGGCTCATCCGTTCAGCAGGCAGCTTCACGGTCCAGCCGGTATGCGAGAGGGTGAAATCGTACACCGCGCCCAATAGGCCCGCCATCGGCGCGCCCACGATCTCCGCCCCGACAGCATGGTGGAAGCCCATAGCCAGCCCCTCACCCATCGAGCCGGTCCAGCGGCCCACCAGCACCGCCACAGGCACATGCGCCAGGGTGTCACCACGCGGCAGCACCTCTTCAATCCATTGGCGCTCCACGCCTGTGGAGCGGCCCTCCGCGGTCAGATGATGGCGTTGATAGGGCCGGGCCTGGTCCACAAACCGGCCCAGCAGGCCCCGCGCATTCACCGTGTTCCCGCCAGAGGGCGTATCACGCAGATCGATCACCACGCCCGCAGACCCGGCCTGCTCCAGCGCCGCGTCCACCGCTACCACGAAACCGTCATCTGACAGGGAATCGTGGACGCGCAGAACGAGAACGCCATCCTCCCGTAGAAGCGCGCGGACCGGGCCGTCTGGCCGCGATACGCCGTGCTCATAGAGATTGGGCAGTTCCACCGTCCGCACCTGCCCGTCGTCCTCGCGTACAGTCAGGACGCGGGAACGGTCGCGCGGGCCTGCCACCAGCACGCGGGCGGCAAAGCCGCGTCCCTCATCAGTGGTGAACGGACCGCCACACAGGTGGGAGACGGCCTCCTCAACCGCTTCACCGCCCAACGCCACCAGTTGAAGGCCCGGTTCGATACCCGCGTGCGCCGCTGGTGAGCCGCTACGCACGTCCGCGATCCGGTAATGTCCCTCTTCGTGAACCACCCACAGATCGGTATAGCTCGGCACAAGGCCGAAGGAGACGGCGCTGGACACACCCATGATCGCGTGATGATCCTCCAGCGTGTGCAGCACACATTCTGCATATTGCAGCAAGCCGTACTCGCTGGTGATCGCAGCCAGCCGCGCCGGATCAGCAAACGGAGCCAGCCGGCTCTCATCGATGCGCTCGGGATAGGCATAATGCTGCCCGATAAGGCCCAGCAAGGCGCGGGCATCATCCTGCGGGCCGGTGTCATCATGCGCCAAAGCCCAGCCGGACAGAAGCGCGAGGAGCGCCCCAGCAAGGGTCAGAGAGCGCAAGACCGCTACCTTACCGGTTCCGGCTTGCGCTTCGCGCCGGACCTGCCCTTGCCTTCCGGCTTGATGCGGTCCCCGGGGACGATCTCGAAATCGAGGCGCTCCTCATCGGCCGCATCGACATCGACCTTCACCACGCCACCCTTCTTGAGCTGTCCGAAGAGGATTTCGTCCGCGAGCGGCTTCTTGATGTGCTCCTGGATCACCCGGCCGAGCGGACGCGCGCCGAACTTCTCGTCATAGCCGCGCACCGCAAGCCAGTTCTTGGCCGCGTCGGTCAGCTCGAAGGTCACACCCCGGTCTTCCAGCTGGGCTTCCAGCTCCAGCACAAACTTCTCCACCACCCGCGAGACGACTTCCGGTTTCAGGCCGGCAAAGCCGATCACGGCATCAAGGCGGTTGCGGAACTCCGGCGTGAACAGGCGCTCAATGGCGGCTGTGTCCTCGCCTTCACGCTTGCCGCGGCCAAAGCCGATGGCTTCCTTGGCGGCATCGGACGCGCCCGCATTCGTCGTCATGATCAGGACCACGTTGCGGAAATCGATCTTCTTGCCGTTGGCGTCGGTCAGCTCGCCATTATCCATCACCTGCAGGAGGATGTTGAAGATGTCGGGATGCGCCTTCTCGATCTCGTCCATCAGCAGGACCGAATGCGGATGCTGGTCGACCGCATCGGTCAGCTGGCCACCCTGATCATAACCGACATAGCCCGGAGGCGCGCCGAGCAGCCGGCTCACCGTGTGGCGCTCCATGTATTCACTCATGTCAAAGCGCAATAGCTCCACACCCAGCACCGAGGCGAGCTGGCGGGCGACTTCCGTCTTGCCAACGCCGGTCGGCCCGGAGAAGAGATAGCAGCCAATCGGCTTTCTCGGCTCGCGAAGGCCCGCCCGGGCGAGCTTGATGGCGCTGGCAAGCTTGCCGATCGCCTCGTCCTGACCGTAGACGACGCGCTTGAGCGACACATCGAGATCCTTCAAGACCCGCTCGTCGGACTTGGAGACCGATTTCGGAGGGATACGAGCCATCTTGGCAACGACCGTCTCCACTTCCTTCACGCCGATGGTCTTCTTGCGCCGTGAAGCCGGCACGAGCCGCATGGACGCGCCGGCCTCGTCAATCACGTCGATGGCCTTGTCGGGCAGCTTACGGTCGCCGATATAGCGGTCGGCGAGTTCCACAGCGGCTTTGAGCGCCTCTGCGGTGAAGCGCACATCATGGAAATCCTCGAAATAGGGTTTGAGCCCCTGCAGGATTTTGATAGCGTCCGGCACGGAGGGTTCCACCACATCGATCTTCTGGAAGCGGCGCGCGAGTGCGCGGTCCTTCTCGAAGTGCTGGCGGTATTCCTTGTAGGTGGTCGAGCCCATGCAGCGCAGCGTGCCCGATTGCAAGGCGGGTTTGAGAAGGTTGGAAGCGTCCATCGCCCCGCCGGAGGTCGCGCCTGCACCGATCACGGTATGGATCTCGTCGATGAAAAGGACCGCTTTGGGACGGCCTTCCAGCGCCTTGACCACCTGCTTCACACGCTCTTCGAAATCGCCGCGATAGCGGGTACCAGCAAGCAACGCGCCCATATCGAGCGAGTAGATGGTGGCATCTTCCAGCACTTCAGGCACATTGCCTTCGACGATAAGGCGGGCAAGACCTTCCGCGATGGCGGTCTTGCCGACGCCCGGATCACCGACCAGAAGCGGGTTGTTCTTGCGGCGGCGGCAGAGAATCTGCACGCAGCGCTCCACCTCGGCCGCCCGGCCGATCAGAGGATCGACATCGCCAGCCTTCGCCTTTGCATTGAGGTCAACGCAATAGGCCTCCAGCGCATCGTCCTTTTCCTCAGCAACATCCTCATCGGCTTCTTCCGCGCCGCGCGGGCGGCGGGCTTCGTCCGCGCCGGGTTTCTTGGCGATGCCGTGGGAGATGAAATTGACCGCGTCATAGCGGGTCATGTCCCGCTCAGCCAGGAAGTAAGCGGCATGGCTCTCGCGCTCGGCAAAAAGCGCCACCAACACGTTCGCGCCGGTCACTTCCTCCCGCCCTGAATTCTGCACATGGATCACCGCGCGCTGGATGACGCGCTGGAAGCCAGCAGTGGGCTTGGCATCCTCCTCATTGTCCACCACCAGGCTAATCAGCTCGTTATCGACATAGTCGGAGAGCGTGGAACGCAGCTCTTCTACATCGACATCACACGCGCGCATGACGGCAGCAGCGTCCTCATCATCGCAAAGCGAGAGAAGCAGATGTTCGAGTGTCGCGAACTCGTGACGGTGCTGGTTGGCCGTAGCGAGCGCGGTATGCAGGCATTTTTCCAGCGCGGGCGAGAATGACGGCACGGGCTCAGTCCTTTTCCATTGTGCATTGCAGAGGATGCTGCGCACGGCGCGCCGCGTCCATCACCTGGGCCACCTTGGTTTCGGCGACCTCGTAGGTATAAACCCCGCACAACCCCACCCCGTTCTGGTGGACGTGCAGCATGATGCGAGTCGCATCCTCCTGACTCTTGTGAAAAATCACCATCAGGACCTGGATGACGAACTCCATGGGCGTGAAGTCGTCATTGAGCAGGAACACCTTGTACATGGACGGGCGTTCGGTGCGGGTGCGTGTCTTTACGGTAACGCCCGTCTGGCTGCCGGGATCACCCGGACTGCTGTCAGATGGCTTGCGCGGGTTGGTCATGCCCATGCGTCCTGGCGCTTCAATGATCACGTCCGCTCTGATTCACATTACCCCACGCCCTGATTAAATAGGCATGACAGGCCCGGTGAGAAGCCCTGCCCCGCGATTGTTCACAGCGATGTGGTGAATTTCAGGCGGAAGCAGCGCGTCTGGCGCTATCGGTCCGCGGTTTCATCCCCGCCCACGCGCGCGGCCAGCGCCGCGGCCATGAAGGCATCCAGATCACCGTCGAGCACGCCTTGCGTATCGGACGTTTCCACGTTGGTACGCAAATCCTTGACCATCTGGTAGGGCTGCAACACGTAGGAACGAATCTGGTGGCCCCAACCGATATCGGTCTTGGCATCGGCCTCCGCCTGCGCGGCAGCCTCGCGCTTTTGCAGTTCCAGCTCATACAGCCGGGCGCGCAGCATGTTCCACGCCG